>JARIAV010000260.1 GCA_029257685.1 Butyricicoccus sp. | reverse complement strand
ACGTCTTGGACAGCTCATCGATCGTATGGCGTGTCTGCAAATCAGAAGTCAGGCTGTGATGGATCTTTTTCACGATCTCCACATGGGGTGCTGTATATTGCTCCCTCTGTTTTTCCGATGCTACATCGATCTGGGAGAGAAAGAGCAGCAATTCCTGAACCTTGAGTTTTAAATAGACTTCCTTCAGGTCATCTGGTATGGTATAGAACGCAGAAAAAATATGCGCGATCTCGTCCCTCGCGCGCATCACAAAGCATCCGCCCGCCGCACAGAACTTTTCTTTCAGACCATAAATATCGATCCCACTTTGCAAAAGGAGTTCAGGTGGGTACTCCTTCAGCTTTTGCAGATCCACGATCACCGATACCCCAGAATAATGCCGAAGCGGAAAGGACATCTGAAAGGCACAGTTATCCATCGCATGGATGGACAGATCGCCCTCCCCCAGATAGAGACAGGCCCCGCTCGGAAGATGGCAGCCTTCGCGCCCTTCCCTGCAATGGTTGATTTCCAGCATATATTCGCCCAACGGTTCTTCCCATTGGCATCCTGCCGCTTCCAATGTATTGTAAACGACACAGATCCCCGGATACACCACATGGATCGTAAGCTGTCCGTCACCATCTGTACATTTCATCTGATAAACTCTATCTTTTGTATCCTGCCCCCCACCATCTAACAGGGTGCGCATACAAACCAATGCTTCCAAGTCCCACACCACGCTTTCCATTCGCTCTATTGTTGAAATCTCACTTGTATTCGGAACATCCTTCCCCTATCCAGCATTATATTGCGAAAACCGATATCATGCAATAGAAACAAGCTCCCACACAGAATTTTCACCCCTTAATGCCATCTGTTTTCGGAAAACGCCGAAATTCTGCCGCTGTCATGCCGGCTGTGATGACAACAAGGATTGCATCTGTGAGCGCGATTGCGAGCCACACGCCATGAATGCCCATCCCACCAACACGCGGAAGCAGAACAGCCAGTGGAATGAACAGAATGATTTGTCGGAACAGCACGAGCCATGTTGCTTTTTTTGCCTTCCCAACAGATTGGAACAGTGTAACCGCAACGATAAAGCTGCCTTGCAGCAGATAGGTGCTGAACATGATACGAAAGTCCGCTGCACCGGATGCCGCAACACCATCAGTCGTGATAAACATAGACAGGACTTTCTCCGGAAACAAT
>JARIAV010000164.1 GCA_029257685.1 Butyricicoccus sp. | reverse complement strand
GGTTTTTTCTGTGAGACTTGCACAAAATCCGTTTCCCATTGTATAATGACCTTGAGCAGATCATGCCCGAAGGAGGGTTCGGTATGTTATCTCAGGAACGCCGCAGACCCAGCCGCGGCACTATGCTTTGCTTCGCTGCTTTCACGGTGTTCGTGGTCTGCTATGAAGTATTCCTATGGTTTTCCGGCGGCATCGTCTCTGCCTCTGCCGCACAGTCTGCCGTACATTTCATTGATGTCGGACAGGGTGACTGTGCACTCATCCTTTCCGGTGAGGACGCGGTACTGATCGATGCCGGACTGGGCACCACAAGCGAACGTGTCACGATCTACTTGCAGGATGTCGGTGTATCCAGACTGACTGCCGCCATCGCGACCCATGCACATGAAGACCACATCGGCGGTATGGCCGCTGTACTGCGTCAGTTCCCGACAGATACCCTGTATCTGCCCAGCCAAACGGCAAACACGCGCACATACGCTTCCATGCTGGACGCCGCGAAAGCCTCCGGGACCCAGGTGCTGGTCCCTGTTCCGGGCGAGGTGCTGCGCTTTGGCGCAGGGGCAGAGATGCACTTTCTCGCACCGCCGCCGGATTCTGTTTATGAGAACCTGAACGACAGTTCCATTATCTCCATGTTTTCACAAAACGGTCAGCGCATCCTGTTTACCGGGGACGCCGAGACCCTTGCAGAGACCGAATTGCTCGCCACACACCCCGACCTTGCCTGTGATGTGCTCAAGGTCGCACATCACGGGAGCAACACTTCGTCTACCAACGCATTTTTGGATGCTGCCGCGCCGCGGATCGCAGTGATCTCCTGCGGAAAATACAACGACTACGGGCATCCGCACCCGAAAACGCTGGAAAAGCTCCGTGCGCGAGGCATCGAGGTCCATTGCACTGCCGACGAAGGAACGTATATTTACCCCATCATTCAAGAAGAAGGAGCGAACGCCGCATGAAAGAACAGGCAGTTATCGATCGTTTCGAAGGCGATTTCATCATTCTCGAAACCGATCATGGTATGATCCAGATCCTCCGCAGCCATGCACCCGCCATGGCCGCAGAAGGCATGGTCGTCTGGTACGAGGGCGACCGCATCTTAGAACTGGACGAGGAAGAGACCGCACGCCGCGAGGCAACCAGCCGCCGCCGGTTCGAGCGCATCCTCGGGAATAAATAAAGACTTTGCCGCAAAGGAATGAATCCAATGAATCAGAAAAAACCATTCGTCTCTCTGGAACAGGTTCAGGAGATGGTAAAGACCTACCCTACCCCCTTTCACCTCTATGATGAAAAGGGTATCCGTGAAAATGCACGCCGCGTAAAGGAGGCCTTTGCATGGAACCCCGGCTTCCGCGAATATTTCGCGGTCAAGGCGACCCCCACCCCCCGTCTGCTCCAGATCTTAAAGGAAGAAGGCTTTGGCTGTGACTGCTCCAGCTACACCGAGCTTCTCATGAGCGAAGCCGTGGGACAGACCGGACACGATATCATGTTCTCCTCCAACGTGACACCGGCCGAGGATTTCGCGCTGGCTGCCAAGCTGGGTGCGATCATCAACTTTGACGATATCAC
>JARIAV010000111.1 GCA_029257685.1 Butyricicoccus sp. | reverse complement strand
AGCTCAAGGTATATCAGCGCAACCGAAAAGCGAAAGAACACGCGCGTATTTTTGAAAAGCTGCCAGACCTGCAAAGACTGCGTGCGCTGGAGGAAAAGAAGGCACAGGCACTCGAAGCCATTGCTTCTGGTGCGTATGCACCCTCAGCACCAGCGATGCCAATGCCGGAAATGCGTCTGCCGCAGCCAGTTGCTGCACTGACCGCCACAGCGGATGCTGGTTCGGTCGAGGTCACAGTGACGCCAATGGCATAGAAAAAGATATATGCGGAAAAATAAAAGCCAGCTTTTGCTGGCTTTTATTTTTTGTATGCGTACACGATTCGGCTGCCCTCGGTGCGTTGTTCGAGCAGCTTTTGGGTACACATATAGGGCAGGAGGGAGTCTAAAAACTGCTTGGGGTCGGTCACGCCGATCCGCTTGGAGGAAAAGGGCTGGCTGGCAGAGAGACCTTTTACGACTTCTTCCAGCTCCTTCCGCGTCATAGGCCCGTGCTGGCGCAGGTGCTTGCGCACACGGGACACGCCCTTGGCAAGCAGCATAGAGGTCAGGTCACGGCTTTGGTTCTGTGTGCGCCACAGTCCCCAGCCATAAATGACCGCCGTGGCGAGGGCGAACAGCAGGACATAGGGGAGATACTGTAAAATGCTCATGCCTTATCCGCTCCTTTCCATAGAATGAGATGATGGTCACGCATGATCTCCAAAAACTGGATGAGACGGGTCATGCCGTTCTCCATTCCCTCAAAGTGGGCAAGAAAGATCTCGGAAAGCTCGAACACATTCTTTTCGCCGTCGATCGCCAGCCAGAGAAAGCTGCCATAGGGATCCAGCTTGATCTCACTCACACGCGGCCGATGGAAAAAACGCTGGGCAAGGCGATGATAAAACCCTGTCCACTCCACAAGCACCGTGACTGTGCCGTCCTCCTCTGTGCGGAATGCAAAGTCGGGATTGCGCACTGGAATAAAGTCCAGATAATTCTCGGATTCTTTTTTCTTGCGCATCGTGCGCCTCCTTTCAAAAAGAGAAAGATGCAGCCAGCCCAAGGGTGGGCGGGCTGCATCGGATTCATGCAAAAAATCAGTTGTCGTTCTTCTTTTCGCGCTTGAGGCATACCCATGCGAGCGAGGCAAGCAGACCGACAAAGACAACCAGTGCGCCGATCTGACCGATCGAGAAGGAAGAGATGATCTTTTTGTCCAGCTTGAAGATCGCGAGGATCGCCAAAACAACACCCATCAGACCTTCACCGGCAATCAAACCGGAGGTGTACAGGATACCGCGGTCGATGGAATCCTTCTTCTCATCCTCGGAAACCTTGCGGTGCTCCATGATAAAGCGGACGATACCGCCGCACATGATACCGGCATTGAGGCTGAATGGCAGATACATGCCAACTGCGAACGGCATGACAGGGATCTGGACGATCTCGATGACGATGGCGACACAAGCACCGGTCAGAATGAGTGCCCATGGAAGCTGTGCATTCATGATGCCCTCAACGAGCAGTTTCATCATAGTGCCCTGTGGTGCAGGGATGTTGCTTGTACCATAGCCCCATGCGCGATCGAGCAGATAGAGGACACCACCGATTGCAGTTGCAGATACCAGAACGCCGATCATCTCACCGATCTGCTGCTTCTTGGGGGTCGCACCCAGAATGAAGCCGGTCTTGAGATCCTGCGAGCAGTCGCCTGCGATCGCTGCGATGATACAGATGATACCGCCGATGGCGATGGCACCGACCATGCCCTGTGTACCGGTCACACCGGTGCTCTTGAGTGCGAGGGTCGCGATGATCAGGGTCGCGATCGCCATACCGGAAACCGGGTTGTTGGACGAACCAACGAGACCTACCATACGGGAGGAAACGGTTGCAAAGAAGAAACCGAACACGACAACGATGATCGCGCCGAGGGGAGTCACAGGGAATGCAGGGATCAGCCAGATCGCGACTGCGATCACGGCAACCATGACGAGCAGCATGGGCATGGGGAGATCCTGCTCGGTGCGCAGGGTCTTTTTGCCTGCGTGCTCCTTACTCATGCTCTTCATCGCCTGACCAAAGGTACGACCGATGAGCGGCAGATTCTTGACAAGGCTGATGATACCGCCGGCTGCAACGGCACCGGCACCGATGTACTTGATGTAAGTACCCCACAGATCACCAGGAGCCAGAGCGGAAATCGGCTCTGTGCCCGGGAAGATGATCGCATCTCCGCCGAACAGGGCGATCATAGGCATGAGGACGAACCAGCTCAGGGTAGAGCCTGCCAGCATATAGCTGGAGATCTTGGGGCCGCAGATGTAGCCGACACCAGCCAGTGCAGGCAGCACCTGTACGCCGATGGAAGAACCGGCATAGCTCTTGATGTCATAGCCGACTTCGCTTGGGAATACCTTCATACCGTCTGCAAGGAGTTTGTAAGCTGCGGCGATCCCGAGGCCTGCAAATACCGTGCCTGCCTTTGCGCCGCCCTCTTCACCGGCGAGCAGGACTTCCGCACACGCCTTACCCTCTGGGAAAGGCAGGGTGCCGTGCTCCTCAACGATCAGGGCCTGACGCAGCGGGACCATGAAGGCAACGCCGAGCAGACCGCCGACCAATGCGATGAGGAAGATGGTCAGCATGCTGGGGGGATCGATCAGACCTTCCTTGGACCACAGGAACAGGGCAGGCAGGGTGAAGATCGCACCCGCAGCGACAGACTCACCGGCAGAACCGATGGTCTGTACGAGGTTGTTTTCCAGAATGGAATCCTTGCGCAGGATCACGCGGATGATGCCCATGGAGATAACAGCCGCGGGGATAGACGCAGAGACTGTCATACCAACGCGCAGACCGAGGTATGCGTTGGCAGCACCGAACACGATCGCAAGCAGGATACCAATCAAGATCGAGGTCACCGTAAATTCCGGAACCACACGGTCCGCCGGAATATACGGCTTAAAGTCATTCTTGTTGTTTGGCATGGATAGCTTTCCTTTCTATACTCCTCTTTTTGTGCCTGTGCTGTGCGGCACAAAGGGCTGCATCAAATACAGCCAAGGATAAATATAAAAGATATTATATCACTTTATCAGCTAAAAAGGAAGCGTTTTTTATACAAAAATATGAGAATTTATGCCGGACGAAGTGACAGAATCAAGCAAACGAGCACCAAAAGTCGTTATTTTGCCAAGCGCGCCAGCACATCGACGAGCAGGGTGTAGAAGCGTGCGCAGGAGTCGAGCGGCAGGTATTCGTCCGGTGTGTGGCAGCCGCGGATGGTCGGGCCGACCGCGATGGCGTCCAGCTCCGGCATGGCATCGGAGAACAGACCGCATTCCAAACCGGCATGGATCGCTTCGATCTTGAGTTCTGCGCCAAACAGGGTCTGATAGCTCTCCTTGAACAGGTCGCGGATCGGGGACTCCTCGGCAAAGCGCCAGCCGGGATATGCACCGGTGATCTCACAGGCAAAGCCGAAGGTCTCAGCGAGCAGGAACAGACGCTCCTTGGTGTCTTCCTGAAGCGAAGCGACAGAGGAACGCGGTGCAAAGAC
Organism: Butyricicoccus sp.; assembly: GCA_029257685.1. GTDB lineage: Bacteria > Bacillota > Clostridia > Oscillospirales > Butyricicoccaceae > Butyricicoccus. The sequence continues at coordinate 19,316 of JARIAV010000111.1, read as the reverse complement.
CAGTGTTGCCGTGGTGTCGTCCAGCTTTGCGATGCCGAGGTTCAGCGAGGTCACAACAAAACCGTCCTGCTTGAGGTTGCGCTGACGCACGCCGTTCGGCGCAAGGCAGATCGCGCTGACGAATGCCTTGGCATCCTCCCTGGATACCACGTCTGCGGAGCCGTCCCTGACACAAACCGTGCATGCAAAATCCGGCTCGAACGGGCGGATCTCGGCAGAAAAATCATCTGCAAGTGCCTGCGCGAGGGACTGCGCCTTTTCGATCTCGTCCGCGGATACGACCAGTGTGGCAGAGGTTTCGCGCGGGATCGCGTTGTCCTTGGAGCCGCCGCCCAGCGATACCAGCTCTGCGTTCGTCTCATGCAGCAGGCGGTTGACCAGACGCGCAAGCAAGATGATGCCGTTCTGACGCTCCTTGTCGATATCGATGCCGGAGTGACCGCCCAGCAGACCGGAAATCTCGATGGTGAGCAGCTTGCCGGAAGCGGTATGGCGTGTGATGGGACGGGTCATGGCAAAGCGCATACCACCGGCACAGCTGACGGTCGCAACGCCTTCGTCCTCGGAGTCCAGATTGATCATGGTGCGTGCGGAGAGCAGGGACTTATCCAGTGTGGCTGCACCGCCCAATCCGACCTCCTCCTGCGAGGTGAATACACACTCGAGCGGCGGATGTGCCAGTTTATCATCGTCCAGAACGGCGAGCATCAGTGCGACCGCAATGCCGTTGTCTGCACCGAGGGTCGTGCCGTTGGCACGCAGGACACCGTTCTCCACGATCAGTTCCAGACCGTCCTTTTCAAAATCGTGGGAAGCCTCTGCCAGCTTTTCGCAGACCATATCGGTGTGCCCCTGCATCATAACAGCAGGCAGGTGTTCCGCGCCCTTGCTGCCGGGCTTCTTGATGATTACATTGTGCAGCGCGTCCTGATGGTACCACAGACCGCGCGTCTTGGCGAAGTCTACCAGAAAATCGCTGATCGCCTTCTCGTTGTAAGAGCCGCGCGGGATCGCGCTGATCTCCTCGAAAAAGCGGAACAGGGAAACTGGTTCAAATCCAGTGATCTTATAAGTCATGATCGTACAGTCCTTTACAATAGAATATATAAAATGATCGTGCGCCGGTGCAAACGCACAGCATGGGAGTTTTTCCTCTCGCACGACAGTACAATTTTAGCACTTTTCAAAGCTGAAATCAATCTTATTTTATCGGAAAATCGCACCGCGATATGCTGGAAAATGAACAAAAGGAGTCATGAAAGACTCCTTTTGCATGCTGTCATTCAATTTCATAGGGCCATGACGCAATGCCGCCAAAATCATAGACCTTGGTATAGCCAAGCTCTGTCAGGATGGTGCAGGCGGTGGCAGAACGCATGCCGCTCAGGCAGTAGACCAGAATGGTGGCATCGGGATCGGGCAGGGCGGAAGCCGCCAGACGGCGCACCGATCCAACGGGCAGATTTTGTGCATTCGGGACATGCCCTGAACAAAATTCCATTGCTTCGCGGACATCTAAGATGGTAACGGAGGTTTCGTCCATCATTTTCTTGGCTTCCTCAGGGGAGATCGTGTGAAATGTTTCGTACATGATATCAAAAATCCTTTCAAAGGCGAATATAGAGTGCTCAGATCAGACCATGCGCGTTTTGCATGCTCTATATGATATCTCATTATACACCTGAAAGTATACCAGTTCAATCGCTATTATTTCCGATTCTTTCCCCTGAAAAAGGGGATATTATTGGAAGAAAAATAGAATCATGCCATAGATCACGCTTGCGGAAATGCCGTATACCAGAACAGGGCCTGCGATCGCAAACAGCTTCGTGCCCAGCCCCATGATATAGCCTTCGCTTTTGAATTCCATAGCCGGAGAGACGATGGCGTTTGCAAAGCCTGTAATGGGGACGAGCGTACCTGCACCGGCATGCTTTGCGATCTTGTCATAGAGCTTGAGTCCGGTGAGCAGCGCGCCCAGAAAGACCATGGTGATCGCAGTGGCTGCCGCCGCATCTTTTTGTTCCAAGCCTTGTGAAGAAAAGAAATTCGAGACCACCTGCCCGATCGTGCAGATGAGACCGCCGACGACAAATGCCCAAACCATGTCACGAACAAGGTGGGAGGGGGGAGATTCTTTTTGCAGCATTTTTGCATATTCGCTTTTGTTCAGCTTCATGTAACAACTTCCTCTCTTATTTTTTTGTAGTATGGACAGCTTTGCCGGTTTTTATTCTGACCCTATAAAAATATATAAAATTGACTATTTCAAAAGGGTCAGAAGGCTGGTAAACTGAATGCATCACAAGGGGAGACCTTCAGGGAGGTTATTGTTATGACAGGAAAACAAAAGCGGATCACAACGTATGATATCGTAGCGATCGGAATGATGGCGGCAGTGGTATTTGTTGTGACCATGTTCCTTTCCATCCGTATCCCAACACCGACCGGAACCACTATGATCAAGCTCGCAAATGCCTTTGTTTTGCTTTGCGGATTGCTGTTGGGACCGATGCGTGGTGGTTTGGCAGCCGGATTCGGTTCGATGCTGTTCGATCTGATGACGCCGGAATTTGCACCTGAGGCGTGGATCACATTCGTTCGGTTCTTCCTTATGGCATGGCTGTGCGGTATGATCGCATATGCAGGCGGCGCAATGGCAAAAAAATTCCTGCGGAATCTATGTGCCTGTGCAGTCAGCGCGGTTTTCTCTGCGGTGTTTTATATGTTCAAAGGGATCATTGAGCTGATGATCGCCGGCAGTGCTGCTGCTCCGGCTTTTGTTACCAATTTACCGAAGCTGCTGACCTCCATACCGAATACGATCATTGCGGTCGTTGTGGCAATGGTACTTTTGCCCGCACTGCAAAAAGCACTTGCGTCTACTTCGTTTGCGCGGCATCTGTTTCCTGCATCGCAAAAGCCGTAATACATAGCTTCATGACAGCGGATCCCATTCTCGGATCCGGCAGCTCGAGATCAGAGCAGCAGCTCCGCTCAATTTTGTTCAACATTTCAACATAGGGCTTCATAATAAAAAAAGACGAATAAGTGACTCCTTTGGGAGAAACTTATTCGTCTTTTTTTGGTTAAAAATTGGGAATGAAATGTTCACACATATCGGCAAATGCGCCTTCGTGTGCAGCACAGCAGATGTAATCGGAATGTGCCTTGGCAGAGTCGGTCGCATCACCCGGACAAGCGGATTTTCCGGCGGTATCGAGCAGCTGTACATCGTTTTCGTTATCGCCGATCGCGAGGACATGCGCCGGATCGATCCCGAGGTCAGCACACAGGGTCTCGAGTGCCGAGCCCTTATTGATGCCGCGCGCGTAGCAGTCTACATAGTTGTCGTGGCTGCGGTGCCACTGGTAGCGTGGGTCATTATCCGCAAGCAGGATGGGCAGGGCGCGCTCTACTTCTTCCGGTGCGCCGTTCATAACGATCTTGCTCATGGGTTTGTAAATGATGGTCTTGAGATCGGGAGCTTCGATCAGCTCACAGGCCAGCACGCGCGACTCTGTCTCCAGACGGGGTGTGCGGCGCGAGGTGTAGAGCTTGCTGTCCATTGGCAGGACGAACGAGAGCCCGAGCGATACATAGCGGTCGAACACCTCGCACAGCGTCTCGGTGGAAAGCATTTTTGCAAATTCGTTTCGATCCGCTGCGATATCGTAAATACCGCCGCCGCCCGAATGGATGACATGGGTGAAAAGATCCCAGAGCGCAAGGCGGTCGAGTGCAGGGGTCACGGCTTCAAGCTCGCGCCCGGTAGCAATGGCGCAGCGGATGCCGCGTTCCTTGCACTTCATAAGGGCAGCGCGGTCACGGTCGGTGACATGCTCACGGTCATAAAACAAGGTACTGTCAAGATCGGTCACGATCAGATCGATTTGAGACATGGGACGGGTCAACTCCTGAAAATTTATATTTTTTTCATCATACCCCGAAACGGGTGCGCTGTCAATGCAAGGAGCAGAATTCAAAGAGATTTTACAAAACTACATTGCAAAGAAAGCGCAATTCTGATAATATTTTAATAGATATAGGAAGATAGAGCGTGAGGGAGGAGCACGATTTGGAGAGTTTATTTACATGGTTGGAGGCAGCGGGCAAGGAAACCGCATTGTTTCTGGTTTCGATGCTGCCGCTGGTCGAGCTGCGCGGCGCGGTACCATTGGGGGTCGCTGCAGGGATGCCATGGTATGAGATCCTCCCGATCTGCTATTTGGGCAATCTGCTGCCCATCCCGTTCCTGCTCCTGTTTGCTGCGCGGATGCTGGACTGGCTTGCACGCATGCCCGGATTCAAAAAGCCTGCGGTGTGGTACACCACAAAGCTCAATAGTAAAAAAGAGCAGATCACGAAATATGCAAAGTGGGGGTTGTTCCTTTTTGTAGCCGTCCCGCTTCCGGGAACCGGTGCATGGTCTGGGGCGATCCTTGCATCGCTGCTCAAAATGCCGCCGATCCGTGCGTTTTTCTCGATCGCGTTCGGTGTCGTAGCAGCCGGCCTTATCATGGCGGTGGCTTCTTCAGGACTGTTCAGCCTGCTCGCGCTTTAAGGAAAATCAAAACAGACCGTAAGGTCTGTTTTTTTATGCCCAAACAGCCGTCCGCCCCCTATGCCGAGGGCATAAGAGGCGGACAGCTAGGTTATTATGAAAAATGAGGAAGCGGATCAATGGATCAGCGTGCGATAGTCCTGCATCATCTTGGAAGGATCGCTCGAGCTGATCGGCTTGAGGGTGTAGGTGTACTCGTAGGTCTTATCTGCCGGGATCTGATACTGTGTCAGCGGCTTTGCGCCCCACGAGTTATCACCGCCCAGACCCATCTGACGATGGTTGAGGCGCAGGGTGATATCCTGTCCCTCTGGCAGCATGTAGGAGTGGAGATAGTTGCTCAGCTGCTCCGGTGTGTAGAACAGTGCATTGAACTCCATCTGTCCTTCTGCCTTGGCGAGCAGACCAACGCCCTGATCGTTCGTCAGGCTGACCCAACGCACACCGGTGCGGTTGCCGGTCTCCTGCGGCTTGATGTAATCAACAAAGAATTCATCTACGGTCTTTTTGTAGATGCCGACATCGTAGCCAGTCTGACGGTCGATGTAGTTTTCGTCCGGACCCTTACCGTACCAGGTCACGTTGTCAAATTCCTTCGGAATGGTCATCATATTGCCGACCTCTGGGATCATGGGCAGGTTTGCGCCCGGCTTGAGGGTGCTGGTCACCTTGACATCACCACTGCCGTATACCGTATAGACCTGCTTGTAATCGGATTCGGTCGTTGTGGGCAGCTTGGAGGTCACGGTGAAGGTCACCTGCTGGTCGCTGACCTGATCCATTTTCACGTCAACGATGGCACGGTTCGCACCTGCATAGCGCCAGGTCGCCAGTGCCTGCGGAGAGAAGTAACCCCAGTCACTGTCTGTTGCAGCACGCCAGAAGTTCGGGATCGGGCCGCTCTTGATGAGATCCTTGTTCTTGTACTGGAAGGCACCGATGGTACCTGTCTTGGTGTTGAAGTCCAGAGTGAAGTCCTTACCGGTCACAACGGTGCTTCCGTCCTTCTCGGAAACGGTCAGCTTGGGCATGGAAGCCGCTTCGACCTGTGCCTGCTCCGGTACCGTGAACGGAACGGCGATCTGCTGGGTCGCAACAGCGTGACCAGCCTTTGCCCAATTGGTATCGCTCTTTAAGGTGAAGGCGATGTTCAGGAAGTATTCTGCACCAGCCTTGGGCTTTTCCGGTGCCTTGAAGCCGATCTGAATGGTCTTTTCGGTCAGTGGTGCAACATTGAGGTCATCTGCGGTCAGCTTGCCCTTCTGGATCGCAACACCGTCCTCCAGCAGCTCCCACTTTGCATCGAATGTGTTCAGGTTGGTGAACAGATGCTTGTTTTTGAGCTTGATCTTACCGGAAAGCGCATCTTCTGCGGTGATGCCGATATTCTGATAGACCTTTTTGACCTCCATCAGCTCGGGCTGTACCGTGCGGTCACCGGAGACCAGACCATTTGCACAGAAGTTCTTGTTGTTCGGGTTGCCCTCCGGAATGTTCTGCCAGTCGCCGCCGAAGCTGAAGAATTCCTTCTGTGCATACTTCTTTTCGGTGAACTGGTCAAAGCTGAGCCAAACGAGCGCGCTTTCATCCGGCTTGCGGTCCTGCTTTTGGAGTTCTTCGGCAGAGAGTGCCTTCTTGGAAATGCGCACATCATCGATGAGCCCTTCAAAGGTGCCGGGGACATTGGGGTTCTGTGCATCATAGGTCACATCTGCGCCGATGCCGACTGCGTTGCCGCCGTATGCGATGCCCTTTTCATTGACTGCGGAAGCGACTTCCGTGCCGTCCAGATAGAACTTCATGTTCTTTCCGTCAAAGGTACCGGCAACATGGTGCCAGGTATCCGCCCAGTTGGCAGGGGTGTCGATGGAAGCGACGACCTTCTGGTATACATCGTTGTCATCGTCCCATTGGGTATTATAGATGTAGAATTGCAGCTTGTCTGCAACCTTTTTCTGTGTCTTTTCATCGTAGCGGATCTCGCGCTGGATACCGTAGGACTCTGTACACATCCAGGCATCGTTGCCCTTGGCGATGATCGGGCCTGCAATGTCGCCCTTGTCCGGCTTGACGCGTGCTTCGATGGTGAAGGCCTGATTGCCGCTGAATACCAGACGGGGATCGTTGTAGCAGACGGCATAGCCCTTCATGGCTTTTCCGTTTTTGCCATCGGAAACCAGTTCGCCCTTGAGGGTGACGGGGATATCCGATCCATCGTTCTTCAGGATCTTGTCATTCGGGGTGGGGATCTGGAGGGTCTGGTCTACCCAGTCCCAGATGAAGCCGCCCTGAATATTCGGGTACTTTTCGTAAACATCCCAGTATTCCTGCAAGTTGCCTACGCCGTTGCCCATCGCATGTGCATACTCGCACTGCATGGCAGGCTTGGTGCCGTGCTCACCCCACCAGCCGAGCGGGTTCTTGATGCGGTCATCCACATCGAGCTGATTGACACGGCGGTACATACGCGACCAGACATCGACCTCCGGAATATCACGGTGTCCTTCATAGTGGACGAGACGGGTCTTATCCAGCTCCTTACACAGCTTGCCGAGCTCCGCCCAAGTATCGCCGTCGTAGGACTCGTTGCCGAGCGACCACATGATGATAGACGGGTGTACCTTGCTGCGCTCGATGGTGGAACGCATACGATCCTTGCAGGCCTTGATCCATTCCGGATCGCTCTGGGGGATGTGGTCATTAACGCCGTGGGACTCGATATTTGCCTCATCGATCATGTACAGACCGTAGATATCACACAGCTCATACCAGCGCGGATCGTTCGGATAGTGTGAGTTGCGCACAGAGTTGATGTTGTACTGCTTCATGAGCTTGATGTCTTCGATCATGCTCTCCTCTGTGATGTGGCGGCCGGTCTTGGGCATGGTCTCATGGCGGTTGACACCCTTCATCATGATGGGCTGACCATTGATGAGGATCTGTGATTTGTTTGTGCCATTGTCACGAATGGTGATCTCGCGGAAGCCGACGTTGCATCCGGCGGTTTCCACGATCTTTCCGGTATTGTCCTTCAGTGCGAAAACCAGCTGATAGAGGTTTGGCGCTTCGGCAGACCATTTTTCAGGATTTTTGACCGCGAAGGTGTGCTTGATCTCTGCTTGCTTGTCCTTGAAGGAAACAGGCAGGCTTTCCTTTACGACTTCCTTGCCAGCGGCATCGAACAGGATTGCTTCTACGGTGCAGCCCTCGGGTGCGGTCTCGCTGTAGCTGCGCAGTGTGGTCTCGATATTGAGGGAAGCGTCCACATAATTTTCGTCCAGATCGGTGGTGTAATTGAAATCAAAGAGGGAAGCGTTCTTGTCCTTGCAGTACAGGAAGGTGTCGCGGAAGATGCCGCTCATGCGGATAAAGTCCTGATCTTCCAGATAGCTGCCATCCGACCAGCGGTATACCTGAACGGAAATGGAGTTCTTCTGTCCGGCTGGGTTCAGATACTTGCTGATATCGAATTCAGCGGCAGTATAGCTGTCCTCGCTGTAGCCGACATATTCGCCGTTGACCCATACATAGAATGCGGATTCTACGCCCTGAAAGGAGACAAAGATTTCCTTGCCATCCCAACCTTTTGGGGTCGTGAATTCACGGCGGTAGGAACCGACCGGATTGTATACCGTTGGGGAAACGCCGAGTGGGGGTGTCTCCACGCCCTCCCACGGCAGACGGGTATCCGTGTACTTGGGGGAATCGTAGCCTTCGGTCTGCCAGTTGGAGGGGACGGTGATGGTGTCCCATTTGCTGACGTCATAGTCCTTTTTGTAGAACTCCTGATTGCGCTCGTGCGGAGAGGTCACAAAGGAGAATTTCCAAGGCCCATTGAGGCTCTGATAGGCAGGGGATTTCTCGCGATCGCGCACGCGTGCATTCTGTACCGTGTCAAAGGAGAAGAAGCTGGTGTGTGCATCCTCGCGGTTGACCTCGAATGTGCTGCGCTGGTCATACCATTCTTCACCCTTGAATACATCGCCCTTGGGATCCGCCGGCTTTGGGATGTCCGTGACGGTCTTGCCGGAGCCGTCGTTGCTCGCTCCCACGGCCTGCGCGGTCTGTACGCCGCCTGCGGCGAGAGATGAGCCGAGCGTAGCGGCCAAAAGGAAACTGATCGCCTGCTGCTGTTTCTTTTTCATGACTACCTCCAGATGTTCTGTGAAACGAATCCGTTCCTCAAAATTTACCAGAAGCGGAGAGGGGCGCATGACTGGAAAACCGCTGTGTTTTCCAAAGTCCGCCCGCTGGATATCCTGTATGATCCCCCGATAGGTTCTGGTTGATATGTTAACTATATCGTAAATTGAAATATACTTCAAGGCAACTTTTTACTGAAAAAACAGAGTAAAAATTGTGGATAGTAAACGAAAAAAATTTGATGCGAAATTTGATAAAAACCAACAAAAGTGATATGTAATAGAAAAACACAGAAGCAAGATTTATGCAAAATGAATGAAAAAAATGAGCATTGCATCAAATGATACATCAATATGCAAACAGGATACAGGTAAAATACCTCTGGTCGAATCACAGGGATATTGCTTCGGAAAAAGAATGAGAAAAAAAGAGAAACAGGAGCGGATTCGTCCGCTCCTGTCAGAGTGTCAAAAAAGATTTTCTTCCAGTTGGGTTTTCTGATGCCCCTAGGCAAAATAATTTTCGATGGCACGCACCACACCGTTCGCGTCATTAGAGGGGGCGATGTGATGGGCGAGTTTTTTGACATCGGGGTGTCCGTTTTCCATCACGAACGCACAGCCGCAGGTCTTGAGCAGCTCGGCATCATTGAGATAATCTCCAAACGCCATGGTGTTTTCGAGGGGGATGCCGAGATGTTCGGCAAGGTGCATGAGACCAGTTCCCTTGTTCGTCTGGGGGTTCATAAGATCCACCCAGTCCGCACCGGAGAGCACAACGGCGAAGTGATCCCGATGCGCTTGCAGAATGGGAAAGCAGCCGGTCTCCGCATGCGCCTTTTCAAATACAGCCAGCTTGAAGGCGGGCTGCTCAGCAAGGACAGGCAAAAGATCGGGAACGATGGTCAGCCGTTCGTAATACATCCGTGCATTCTGTACGAACACCGGATCGGTGCTGCCCTCGATGAAGGCTCCGGCATGGGTGCATAGAACAGCATTCACATCCGGAAGGGTGCGGATGGTCTCGATGGGTGGGATGAAGTATTCTTTGGGCAGTTCATCCGCAAAGAGGCAGGTGGAACGGTCATAGACCGCAGCTCCGTTTTCCGAGATGAAGGAGATCTCATCTGCGACCTCAGAAAACAGCATCCGCAGGTTGTCATACTGTCGTCCGCTGGCAGCGGCAAACCGAATCCCCTCCTGCCGCAGGCGGCGAATGAGCGGAAAGAGGTCGGGCGATAAACGCTTGCTGCTGTCCAGCAGCGTACCATCGAGATCGGCGGCGATGAGCTGGATCATTTGCCCGCCTCCTGCAAGATCGCTTCCAGACGGTTGATGAGCTCGTCGGACACGACATGCTCGATGCGGCAGGCGTCGTGCTCGGCGGTTTCCGGAGAAACGCCCAGCACATCGCGCAGATAGCGGCAGAGCAGGTCATGGCGGCGGCGTACCTCGCGTGCGTGCGCAAGTCCGGCTTCGGTCAGCACGACATCGCTATAATAGGCAGGCTCTACGAGCCCCATATCGCGCAGCACGCTGAGGGCTTTGGATACGGAAGCACGGGATACCCCAACGCGGCGGGCGATCTCGACCGAACGCACGACCCCCAGTTCATTTTGGATCTCCAAGATCACTTCCAAATAGTTTTCGCCAGATTCATGAATCTGTCGCATAAGACACCTCCAGAAAAATCAAAACAATAGCATACCGATGCGGTATAGAACAAACGATGTGATCCAAGCCAATAAGGTTTGGAAAGAAACTGCGCTGAGTGCCCAGAACCAGCCGCCAAGCTCACGCTTCATCGTGGAGAACGCGGAGATGCAGGGCATATATAAGAGGATAAACACCAAAAACGCATAGGCAGCGGCGGGAGAAAGCACACCGGACAAGACCGCACAGAGCGCGGTACTGCCGGATGCCCCGTATAAGATCAACAGGGTGGAGACCACCGCTTCCTTGGCGATCAGACCGGCAAGCAGCGCGACAGAGAGCTGCCAGACCCCGAAGCCGAGCGGGGAAAAGGCGGGCGCGAGCCAGCGGCCGAACAAGCCAAGGATCGAGGCTTCCGGTGCGGCTGCCGCAGAGAGCGCAGGGGTGATATTTTGTAAGGACCAGATCAGGACGGACATCAGAAAAATGAGCGTCCCTGCCCGTGTGAGGAAGTCCATGGCGCGATCACGCAGATTGCGAAGCGTCCCCTCAAAGGTGGGCAGACGATAGGGCGGAAGCTCGAGCACGAATCCGGTGGATACATCCCGAAATATGGTTTTTTTGAATAAAAGACCGGAAAGGACAGCCATCAGCATCCCGAGCAGATACAGGCTGAGGATCACAGGAAAGGCGTGCCTGCCAAAAATGGCACCTGCGATCAGGGTATACACCGGGAGCTTGGCACCGCACGACATAAAAGGCGTGAGCAGGATGGTCATATTACGGTCGCGGTCGTTCTCCATCGTGCGCGCCGCCATGACAGCCGGTGTGGTGCATCCAAAGCCCATCAGCAGGGGGATACACGACTTGCCGGACAGACCGATCCGCCGGAGCAGCGTGTCCATTAAGAAGGCTGCGCGTGCGAGATATCCGGTATCCTCCAACAGAGAGAGGAAGAAGAACAGCAGCACGATCTGCGGCAGGAACGAGAGCACACCGCCCACGCCGCCCAAAATGCCCTCACAGACAAGATCTACCGTCCATGCAGAAGCACCGGAAGCCAGAAGAAAGGTTTCCGTGCGAGGGATGATGAGGGTATGCAGCAAGGCGTCCAGACCGCTTTTGAGCGATGCCCCGATCGAACCAAAGGTTCCCCAAAACATCAGGGACAGGAGCACAAGGAAGATGGGCAGGGCAAGAACGCGGTGTAATACAATGCGGTCGATGCGTTCGGTCATGCTGGGCTTGGGATGCAGCGGATACCGGACGCAGTTGGAAACGATGGCTTCGATGGAGTCATACGCCGCGCTGGCAAGCAGCATTTCCGGATCGGATTCCCCCATTTGTTTGCAGAGGGTCTCGCGCAGCAAGTCGAACTGCTGCCCTTGTACAAGGGACAGTGCCCGCTCTTTCTGGATATCCGGATCCTTTTCGAGCAGCTTGAGCGCGTAAAAGGGGCGGCTGCATGGACGCACAGCGGTTTCGGACAATAGAAGCACACCCTGTTCGATCGCGGTATGTACAGCGTGCGGATAGGATATGGGATGCGTGGGAGGATGCAGGATGCTTGCATTCCCTGTCAGCGCGTCCAGCAAGGGGGCAAGTCCCGTTCCGTTTCGTGCGGAAACCGGAAAGACTTCCACACCCAAGCACATACTGAGTCGCTTGCAATCGACTTCTATCTGGTGGGAGCGTGCCTCATCCATAAAGTTGAGCGCGATCACCATGGGAAGTCCAAGAGAAATCAGCTGTATCGTTAAATAGAGATTGCGTTCCAGATTGGTGGCATCGACGATGTTCAGGATGCCGTCGGTCGTGCCGGAGAGCAGGAACGTCCGTGCGATGCGCTCCTCCTGTGTATAGGGGGAGAGGGAATAGATGCCCGGAAGATCGACGAGATCTGCCCCTTTTCCGAGATGCAGGACCTGTCCGCTTTTGCGCTCGACCGTGACACCGGGCCAGTTCCCAACGTGCTGATGGGAGCCGGTCAGCTGATTGAACAAGGTCGTTTTTCCGCTGTTGGGATTGCCGATGATCGCGATGGTCTGCATAGCCGTCAGCCTCCCAACCGGATCTTTGCGGCTTCTTCACGCCGCAGGGATAAATGATATCCACGCAGACGGATTTCGATCGGATCCCCGAATGGGGCGATGCGTGTGACGGTGATCCGCACCCCCTTTGTGATCCCCAGATCGAGAAAGTGCCGCTTGAGGACACCCTCTGCCGTCATACCCTGTACGATGCCGGAATCTCCGACCCTGCACGCAGCAAGAGATCGAGTCATATTTTTCAGACGCCTCCATTTTGTTGCCGTCAGTTAACTTCTCGTATTTTATTGTAAGCGATTGCTAACTGCTCTGTCAATGTTAAAAAAACAAAACATGTACAAATCTGTCTGGAAACAGAAAATGATGCACATGATAGAAGGGAGGTTTACTCCCCTTTGTAAATATGATATGATACCCCATAGTAGTTTTAGTCACAATCGACCAGAAAGGATCTTTTTATTATTATGGCAGATGCTTTGGCATACCTCCGCCAAAAACAGGAAAACGGCGGATTCAATGAACTTGTAAATATGCGTGTGCGTACCCTCCGAGAGGGTTACGCAGAGATCGAGCTGCCAGCCAGCCCCAATAACCTCAATGGTCTGGGCAATGCACATGGCGGCGCGATCTATTCCCTGTGTGATGTGGCAGCCGGTACGGCGGCGGCTTCACGCGGACGGGTCGGTGTCACGCTGAGTGCTTCCATCCAATATCTGCGCCCCGGAAAGGCGGGCCTTGCGCTGTTTGCCAAAACGCGCGAGATCAAGTATGGAAGAACGACCGCGATCTACAATGTCATCGTGACCGATGAGAACGGGACGGAGATCGCAGATGCGACCTTCACCATGTTCTATGTCGGAGACTGTGCGGAGCTGCTCAGATGACCGGAGCGATCGTAAACGAGCTGCTTGCATGGTATGACAACGGACACCGTGACCTGCCTTGGAGACGGACCAAAGACCCTTACCGGATCTGGATCTCTGAGATCATGCTCCAGCAGACACGGGTAGAGGCGGTCATTCCTTATTATGAACGCTTCCTTGCGGCCTGTCCGGATGTCAGGGCGCTCGCAGAGGCAGCGGAGGAGACCTATCTCAAGCTGTGGGAGGGACTTGGCTATTACAGCCGTGTGCGCAACCTGCATAAAGCCGCCTGCGTCATTTGCAGCGAATATGGCGGACAGATGCCGTGCACCTATAAAGAGCTGCTTTCCCTGCCAGGGATCGGGGACTATACCGCAGGTGCGATCGCCTCCATTGCGTTCGGATTGCCTGAGCCTGCCGTAGATGGCAATGTACTGCGCGTCTGTGCACGGGTGCAGGGCGACTTTCGTTCCATCGATGATCCCAAGGTCAAGCGTGATTTCCGCGCCCAGCTTGCCTGCATCATGCCCGAAGCACGTTCGGGGGATCTCAATCAGGCACTCATGGAGCTGGGCGCGACCGTGTGTATCCCCAATGGGGTACCGCGCTGTGGGGACTGCCCCATCCTGCATCTGTGCCGTGCGGCGTATGAAAAAACGTGGGACTGTATCCCAGTGCGCACGCCCAAGAAGGCACGGACGATCGTGCCGCGCACCGTGCTCGTGGCGCGGTGTGGCGAGCGGGTCGGCATCCGGCGCAGACCGGAGACCGGTTTGCTGGCGCGTATGTGGGAGCTGCCTGCATACGAGGGCACATTGCCACCGCGCGAGATCCGCGCACAGCTTGCGGAGGATGGGTGGCAGGTGGAAAAGCTGCTCTCGCTTGCGCCGGCAAAACATGTTTTCACCCATATCGAATGGCACATGACCGGCTACTATGCAGAGCTTGCACGAGAGACCCCCGACCTTGTATGGGTCACGCCGGAAGAACTGCGGGGCGCATACGCCCTGCCCTCGGCATTCCGTGCTTTTCTGCGTGTATTGGAGGGAGAATGATGGACTATATCCGCGTAACGCATAACTTTCCGCCGCTGTTCGCGCCCGATTCCCGCATTTTGATCTTAGGCTCTATGCCAAGCCCCAAATCACGGGAGCAGGCATTCTTCTATGGGCATCCGCAAAACCGGTTCTGGCCCGTGCTGGCAGCCGTGTTTGGGGAGCAGGCACCACAGACGGTCGAGGAAAAGCGTGCCCTCGCGCTCAGGCATCAGATCGCGATGTGGGATACCCTCGCTGCCTGTGAGATCAAGGGCGCAAGTGATACGTCGATCCGCAATCCGGAGCCGAACGATCTCGAATGGCTCCTTGCCCAGACGCAGATCCAGGCGATCTTCTGTACCGGTGCCGCATCTCATAAGTATTACAAAAAGCTGTGTCAGCCCAAAACGGGGATCGAGGCGGTCTGCCTGCCTTCGACCAGTCCGGCGAATGCCGCATGGTCCAGGGAAAGGCTCATTGACGCCTATCGCGTCATCGCCGAGGTATAAAAAATGCACAGAGCAAATGCTCTGTGCATTTTGTTATGCCTTTTCCGGATCTTTTGGCAGTTCATGCAGGATGAAATCGCAAAGCCGTTCGGTCGCGTTGGGATGCGCGATCGCGCTCATGGTCTCGCGCACGGTGCGCAGACGGTGCGGACTCTTGAACAGGTGATAGACGGCTTCGTCTACGGGGAACGTCTTGGTGACAAGACATGCCATGCCGTTGTTCATCAGGAATTCAACATTGCGCTCCTCGTGTCCGGGGATCGGATTGACAAGGATCATGGGCAGGTTTTTTGCGAGTGCCTCGGATACGGTCAGACCGCCCGGTTTGGTGATGATGCAGTCCGCTGCGCTCATCATGACCTCTACGTTATCCACGAACCCATACGGATGCAGGGCGCAGGGGCCGTCCGCGGCTTCCTTCATCTGAAGCATTTCTTCATATTGTTTCTTGTTGTTGCCGCATACGACGAGTAGCTGGAACGGCATACCGCAGAGATCGAGCTGACGGATCAGCTTTTTGTTGTCGGAATAGCCCATGCTGCCGCCCATCATCAGGATGGTGGGACGATCGAGATCGATGCCCAGCTGGGCGCGTGCGTCCGCCTGTGCGATCGGATGGCAGAACTTGGGGTGGATCGGGATACCAAGCGGAAGGATACGATCCGGATCGATGCCTTTTTTGATGGCGCGATGGGTGAGCAGCTCACTGGCGGTGACGATGTATTCGATCTGTGGCACGTCCTCCCAGTAGGGATGCAGGGTATAATCTGTAACGATGCCGACCGTCGGCGTGGTCAAGAGTCCGCGCTTTTTGAGGTCGTTGGCGAGCTGTGCCGCGAATACATGGGTGCAGACGATGGCGTCTGGCGCAAAATCGTTCACGATGCGTGCAAATTTGGTCGCGCCCAGTGCATTGACGATATTGATGACCGAGATCGGATGGGAAAAATAACCCGATCCGCGGTTTTCCGCCAGCAGATAGAACAGCCGATAGAGCTCCTGTGTGTGTTTCGAGGTGAAAAGATATCCCTTGTCGATGGTTTCCTTCACGATCTTGCTGAGATAAGCGTATATATCGACCGTGTCTACGGTCGCGCCCTTTTCTCGCAGCATATCTGCAACGGCTTTTGCCGTTGCGTGGTGACCAAAGCCTGCGGTCACCGATAAAATCATAACGCGCATTGCATTCTACTCCTTTTTTCAGACGAACTTATTTTAGCGCATCCGAAAGCAAAATGCAAGAAAAAGCCAATGCCGCCGTCTTATCCTGCGTGGGGTGCGGTCAGGCGGGTGTACTCGGCGAGGACACGCTGCTCCATTTCCGTGCGCAGGGCAGGGCCGATGGGGTGGACGATATCATGATAGCGTCCATCTGCACTGCGGCGGGCAGGCATGGCGAGGAACAGATGGTCGTCCCCCTCGATGACCTTGATATCATGCACTGCAAAGATATCGTCAAATGTAACGGATACCAGCGCGCGTAACCGACCGTGGGTGGGAAAACGACGGAATTTGATTTCAGTGATCTCCATAAGCTGCATTCTCCTTGTGATATCGTCATGGTTTTCGTGTTCCTGCTTGATATTCTTCCAAGATTCCCATATAATAATACATAGAAAAAATTTAATTGTTGGAGGCTGCTGGTATGGGATTGTCCATCAAGCCATATATTGAGAATAAAAAGAAGATCCATCTCGTTGGGATCGGCGGTGTGTCCATGAACTCTCTGGCAGAGCTGCTTTTGAGCATGGGCGTACCGGTCAGCGGTTCGGATCGCGCCCAGTCTGCCGTGACCGAGCGGCTGGAACGTCTGGGTGCATCCATCCATTACGGCCATGCGGCGGAGAACGTGGAGGGTGCGTCCCTGCTCGTGCGCACGGCGGCGGTACACGACGACAATCCGGAGATCATGCGCGCCCGTGCGCTTGAGATCCCTGTTATGGAGCGTGCAGAGGCATGGGGCTGCCTGATGACAGACTATCAGGACGTCATCTGCCTGTCCGGTACGCATGGCAAGACGACCAGTACCTCGATGATGACCCTCATCGCGATGCAGGCGGCACTCGATCCGACCGTTATGGTAGGCAGCAATCTGCCAGCCATCGGCGGCACGCTGCGCATTGGCGGACGAGACTGCTTTGTGGCGGAATCCTGCGAATACTGCAATTCATTCCTGTCTTTTTCGCCCACCATTGCCGTTGTCTTGAACGTGGAAGCCGATCATCTGGACTTTTTCAAGGATATCGATGACATCGTGCATTCTTTCCACGAATTCTGCCTGCGCACCCCAAAGGATGGACTTGTGGTCACCAATGCCGACGATATCCATGCGATGGAAGCGGTCAAGGGTGTCGATCGCAAGATCCTGACCTTTGGCACCACAGAAACAGCTGATGTGCGTCCGGAGAATATCACGATCGAAAATGGATACTATCGCTTCGATGTCATGGTACACAAGCAGCACTACACCCATGTGGAGCTGTCCGTTCCCGGCTATCACAATATGCTCAATGCGCTGGCGTGCTGCGCCGCAGCGTGGTTCCTGCATGTGGAAGGGGCACACGCAGCAGCAGGACTTGCCGCTTTCAAGGGCTCGTCCCGTCGGTTTGAGCGTACCGGAAACATGAAGAACGGCGCACTGGTCGTCGATGACTATGCACATCATCCATCGGAAATGTGTGCGACCCTGCAAACGGCGCGGCAGATGAACTTTGAACGCATCTTCTGTGTGTTCCAGCCGCATACCTATACGCGTACCAAGGCTCTGTTCTCAGAATTCGTTGACGCCTTGCAGCTGTGCGATCAGGCGGTGTTGGCGCCCATCTATGCCGCCCGCGAACAGAACACCATTGGCATCTATGCTTCCGATCTGGCAAAGGAGATCCCAGGCGCGGAGAGCTTTGACAGCTTCGATGAGATCGTGGCTTATTTGGAACGTGAGACACGCGCGGGAGACCTCGTCCTCACGATGGGAGCAGGCGATATCTGCCGCGTTGGGAAGATGCTCGTGCAGGAAGACTGAAAAACGGGTCTTCGGGCAGCCGAGCATGAGAAAGTGCATGAAATATTTTAGTAAGATGGTTGACAATTTGCATAATCTGTGCAATACTGTTTACAGAACTATTATGCAAGTTCCACATAGAACGGAGGGGTCCTTATGGCAAATAATTTGATTATCACCATTGGCAGACAGTACGGTTCCGGTGGTCGGGAGATCGGCAAAAAGCTGGCTCTGCGGCTTGGGATCCCGTTTTATGATCGGGAACTGATTTCGCGTGCCGCAAAGAAAAGCGGATTCAGTGAGGATCTGTTCGATCAGCTCGATAAGCGTGCGACAAACAGCCTGCTGTATTCGCTGACGATGTTTGGCAGTACCGGTCTCAATGGAATGTCCCTGACCGACCAGCTGTTCCTTGCACAGGCGAATATCATCCGCGAGGTCGCTGACAACGGCCCTGCCGTATTGGTCGGACGCTGTGCCGATCATGTCCTGCGTGAGTATGACAACCGCTTCGATTTCTTTATCACAGGCTCTCTCGACGATCGCCTGCAACGCATCCAGACCCATGACGATTATGAGCTTTCGGGGAAGTCCCCGCGTGCAGCGTTGGAGAAGATGGATAAACAGCGCGCCACATACTATAATTATTACACCGGTAAGGTATGGGGCAAGAGCGATCACTATGATCTCTGCATCAATGCAGGGCGTTTGGGCATCGAGGGCTCTTTGGATGTGATCCTGTCCTATGTCAATGCGCTCAAAAAGTAGATGCAGGCTTATCAAGCAAACCAAGTAAGATGATAGAAAAAGGGGATCGGCACAGCTTTTCAAGCTGTGCCGATTTTCTATGCCATACGAAAAAGTGCCCCGTATATAATAAGGAGCACTTTTCTTTTTACTTATGTGCGGGCGCAGCAGTGGACGCGATCGTACCCGGACGCAGTACCTGACGGAGGGGTGCCCAGATGACCGACGCGATGGCGAAGTCGATCATGGAATGGACGATGGATCCCACACCAACGAGCAGAACGACACTTACGAAGAATCCCTTTGCCTGATAGGCTGCCATGGAACCGCCGAAATAGAAGGGCAGGATCACCAGCACTTCGCACAGTCCGTGCAGGACGCCAATGAGGAAGCTGAAGAACAGGTTTGCAGGCTTGGAGGGATGCAGGGCGGTGTCTGCATGCTTTTGGATGTACAGAGAGCCAACGATCGCAAAGACGATGTGGCTTGCGGCGCGCATGACGACCGTGAGCGGGAAGCCTGCAAGGAAGAATCCAAGGGTCGTGCCGATGGATACTGCGATCGCAACACCCGGAGAGACGAACATGGCGAGGAAGATCGCCACATGGCTCGCGAGTGTGAAGGATGCCGGATCGATCGTGATCTTGATGGGGGAGAACATCGGGATCAGGATACCCACTGCACAGAGCAGGGCGGCGATCACAAGGCGATACAGTTTTTGACTGGACATGAATCAAGACTCCTTTTTCTTT
>JARIAV010000281.1 GCA_029257685.1 Butyricicoccus sp. | reverse complement strand
CAAGCAGCATTGCCTCGTCTACGCTGCGTCCTACAATGCGAAGTGCTTCCCCATCCTGTGCAAATTGGATCGTCTGGAGCTGCGTTGCGCCACCATAGGGCGTATCCTTGATATGGATCTTGACCTGTGCGGCAGATGCTTTCGGATCCAGCGTATAGGTGACTTCATCTGCCTGTGCATCCATTGGCAGATTATCGAATGCAAGCGGTGTATCCGGTTCGATCTTGCCATATCCAACCACCATTTCATCAAATGCTTCTTTCAATGCTCCGCCAAGCAGCGTTTCGGCCTGTGCAGGACTGAGCTGATTTTGCTGTGCCTCACACCAACGCTGCGCAAGTGCTTCCATCTGCTGCACGGTCTCTGCATCCGGCATCCGCTCCGGTTCGACCGCAAACGAACAGCCTACAGCCGTAGCTGCAACGCATACGATCAGCAAAAACAGAATGCCGTGCTGTTTTTGGGGACTGGTGAAAAGTGCCTGCAATCGTGTTTTCATAGCTTTTTTCCCTCCTGTCAGCTGAGTGGTGAAGCTCTGCTCCCGATGCTGTGCCTGACGCGCTGCATTGTTCAGGATACAATTTCCATAGTTTCGCCTTGCTGTATCGTCCAAGCCGTGCACGACGGACTGATCGCAGGCGATCTCCATATCCTGCACCGCCTGCCGTGCCATCAGCTGTACCACCGGATTGAACCAATGCACACATTTTGCCAGCAGGAACAGCAGCTTGCAAAACAGGTCGCCATGCTTATAGTGTGTCAGCTCATGCCGCAGGATCAGGCGCGCCTCTCCATACGCGATCCCCTCCTTGGGCAAGAGCAGGATCGGATGCAGTACGCCTGCCAGCATAGGGCCTTCTACCGCAAAGGACTGCATCATAGGGATCTCACGCGTGATCCCCAGCCGTTCCCGCTCCTGCTGATACACGGCAAGCAGGGTCTCATCCTGTACCTGACGCGCACTTCTCCGGATCCGCTTCCAAAACCGCCGATGGGAAACGAAGACTGTCAGCAGAGAACCGATGACACCGATAAGCCAGAGAAGCGCAAGCACGGGCATCATGTCGATTTGACCGTGTGCTGTGACCGGTTGGAAACGCGGTGCATCCAACGGGGTCTGGGCTGCCACCTCCGGACGCGGTGCAGATGCAGCTTCTGTCTGCTCCGTCGATCCCGATGGTACAGGTGCCGCGCTGCCTGCTTGTGGAATGATGGCGGTGGCTGTCTGTGTCACACTGATGGTCGTTTGCGGCGTCCATATCAGCGCATCCGGCAGGGTCAACTGCACAGGAAACAACAGCCGGATACTCAGTACCGCCCATAGCAGACACAGGACACGTGCCGGATAGCGGCGGCGCAAGGCTGCACAAAGCAGCAACATCGGCAATATGATGATCGAAGTGGTGAGGCTGACTTGCAGAACATTCCAAAGCAGCTCTTTCATGCTACTCCCTCCCTTGCGTATCCAGAAAATCTCTCAACTCGTCAATATCATCATCGGTCAGCGATCCGGTATCCGAAAGCGATGCCACGAGATCGCGGATAGAGCCGCGATAGAATCGCTGTAAAAAGCTGACGCTTTCCTGTGCGCGGTACGCTTCCTCGGTAATAAGCGGCGTATAGATATTGCTTTTGCCCTCCTTCTCACATTTGAGGAAGCCTTTTTCACACAATCGGGACAAAAAGGTCAGGATCGAGGTCGGTTTCCACTGCTCTTTGAGCTGTTGGGTGATCCATGCAGAGGGAACGGGATACGCGGAAGCATTCCAGATCTGCTGCATGACGATGAGCTCTGCCTCGGGCAGACGTTTGATTTTTTTCATAGCGACACACCTTCTACATTTGTAAAATATCTGTTGTGATTATTCTACAGTTGTAGAATAACATTGTCAACCCCCTTCTTTTGCATAGGTCGCACAAAAAACGCAGCGCAAATTTGCGCGAAAAAACGAAAGCCCTGTAACTTACCGGAAGTTTCCTGTCCCTGCATTGCTTTTATTTCACAAACCTGATAAAATGAAACTAACGGAATGTACTGCCATTTTGCAGCACGCCCCATCTTCTCGTATTGGAGGTTCTCTTATGTATACAACACCTGTTCGTCTTCCAAAGCTTCTCCTGCCGCGTGAAGGCATCGATCCGGTAAAATGGGCTGTCATGACGCGCGATCAATATACGCCCGCGTCCCTGCAAGCCGTTCAGGAACAGATCGGAGATGCACCGTCTTCCCTCTATCTCACACTGCCTGAGTGTATGCTGCAAGAACCCGCTCGTCTGCCGGAGTACACAAAAAAGATCCAGCAGACCATGCTCCAATACCAGACAGATGGCACACTTCAGGAATATCCAGCCGGTATGATGCTTCTCGAACACGCAACCGATACAGGGATACGGCAGGGCGTTCTGCTCGCATTCGATCTGGAGGACTATGACAATTCTGAAAACAGCCAGACCTTTATCCGCCCCACACGCACGGTCTCTCCGGCGCGCATCGCTGCACATCTTGCAGTACGCGAGGCGGCTTCGCTGGAGCTTGGACATGTCATGCTGCTCATCGATGACCCCAAGTGTGAGATCATTGAACCGCTGTTTCAGAATCGCAAGCCGGAAGATACGGCTTATGATATCGATCTTATGGGGCAGGGTGGGCATCTGCGCAGCTGGTTTGTTCCAGAGGGTGCAGAGACGACGGCGCTTTTCGATCGTCTTGCGACCCTGACCGATCGCGACACCTTCCTCAAAAAGTATGGATTGTCAAGTGATATCTCCACGTTCTCCTATGCTGTTGGAGACGGGCACTGTGCAATGGCGACTGCCAAGGCCAATTGGGAACGCATCAAGC
Source organism: Butyricicoccus sp. (assembly GCA_029257685.1). Classification (GTDB taxonomy): domain Bacteria; phylum Bacillota; class Clostridia; order Oscillospirales; family Butyricicoccaceae; genus Butyricicoccus. Next base: position 858 of record JARIAV010000281.1, on the reverse strand, counting down.
CGACCCTGAGTGAAGACGAGCAGGAGACCCATCCCGCGCGATTTGTTCTGGCTGAACTTGTCAATCTGTATGAAGACAGCGTAAAGCTGGAAACCATCCACCCGGTTCTGTTCCACATCCACCCACGCGAAGTATTTCAGGCAGCCGATGCCTTCTTCCGGATCTACGGTGGTATGGCGTACTGTGGAGATCCCAAGACTGCACCAAGCACCAATGTGCAGAGCTTCCCCTGTTTCTTCCACGGGGAAAAGACGACTTTCTGCGTCGTAGATTCTCCCTGGTCACTGCCTTGTGGAACCATTCAGAATTTCCTCGATGACTTTTTGGATAAAAACCCAAAATCCTATGTAGACTATCTCCGTGGTGCGGAAGCCGTACAGACGGCGGCAGATGATGTACGCAATGTTGGTTTTCTTCTGCCAACACCGGAAAAAAAGGATCTGTTCCGGAATATTATTCTGCAGGGGCCTCTGCCCTGCCAGACCTTCTCTGTGGGGCAGTCTCCTGCAAAGCGATATTATATGGAAGCGCGACGCATCATGCCTTGATGCAAAAAGAGCGGATCGTCCACAGTTGTGGAAGATCCGCTTTCCATTTTTATTTTTTGTGCAAGAAAAAACCACTGATCGTTAAATCAGTGGTTTTAGTGGCAGCCGGACAAGGATTCGAACCCAGACAAACAGAGTCAGAGTCTGTCGTGCTACCATTACACAATCCGGCTATTTGGTTTGTCACCGTCAAGCGACTATTACAGTATATCTGTTTTCCCATCAAAAGTCAAGTATTTTTTGATAAAATAATTTCGCTTCCAAGCAAAGGGGAAATATTTCGGGAACGTCCGTTGGGTTTTCCTTTCTG
>JARIAV010000269.1 GCA_029257685.1 Butyricicoccus sp. | reverse complement strand
TGTCCTGCTCGCGCTGCATCGCGCCAAAGGTGATGCGTGCGCCGCTTGGGAACGTCCAGCAGTGCCGCGTTTCGTTGAACTTGCAGCCAGGGAACGCCGGTGGGTAATACTTGCGGCTCTTGTCGATGAGCTCGGAAAGCTCCGGATAGGTCTTTCTCAAAATGAGCGCGCGATAATGTGGGATATGTACCTGTCTTAACGCCTCGATGATGAGAGCTTCACTTTTGCCGCCGCCAGCCGCACCGCCATAAAGGGCTTCTTCTTCCCCTCGCTGCATAAACTGCGCCTGTCTGGGCTGGGGCTGCCAAATGATATCAGCCATTTTCCTGCACCTCCGGCATGAGGATCACGCCGCTGCTGTCTGCATCGGACGCTTCCTCCGCTTTGTCGAACAAGCCGATGTGCTTTGCAAGGCTGCCAAGTGCGCTGATCTTGTTTGCAAGGCGATATTTCTTGGTGTAGCCCACGAAAACGCGTTCCTCCCCTGCGCCCTCGTATTCTTCACGCACGTCGATCCCCGTAACAGCCGCTGCTGTATCATCATCGAGTGCCTCGATGGGTTTGGGGGAGCCGTCCGGATAGAATAGCTTGCGTGGGTCGAAGAATGCGAGCCTTGCGTATTCCTGAATCACACGATCCTGTGTGATCTCGGTGCGCGCCTGCCGGTTTTGCATGGCGGTTTGAATGGCTTGCTGGATCTCGGGTTTTTTCATGTTCTGCTGGGCGGAACGCCGTGCTGTTTTGGGGTCATAGCCTGCGCGGATCGCCGCCTGTGCAGGGTCGAGATCGATGAGATATTCGTCTGCAAAACGCTGTTGTTTTGCGGTCAGCTTGGTCTCTGCAATGCGTGACACCTCCTCTCGTGTGTTCTGTGGATATCATAGCCAAAATTCAGGGGCACATTCCGCCAAGTTGTGGATCTTTGCGGAAAAGTTCAGGGCAGATCCATCTGCTCTGCCATGAGGCGCATGAGCTCGGCGTTCCAGCGTTGGGCGGTGCGTTCGCTCACGGGGATCTGGAAGGCCGCGCCGCCCAAGGTATAGCGATGGGAGAAGTAGGTCAGGTCGATGAGTTTGCGGCGGCTGCGGCTGTCGGGCATGTGGTCGATGATATCGAGGGTCTGGCGGACGATCTGGACGCGGCGGGATTCGTTGGGGGACCACAGGGGTTCTGGTTTTGCGATGATTTCGGGGTAATTGTGCAAGATTTCGCGCAAATAAGCAAGTTTGCCTCTTTTTCTCAAAAAGATTCTCCTTTCGGCTCCCCAAAAATGAGGGGGGTGTTTATTTTTATACAAAAAATTGAATGTTTACGATTTTGGAAAACCGCAGGTTTTTCATTCCTTATGTTCTTATTTTGCTTTAGAAAGCAAAGGGAAACCGTTTTGGAACGTCCGTTGGGTTTTCCTTTTCGCTAAAAAGGATTTGCTTCCAAGCAAAGGGGAACAGTTTTGGAAATCCGCAGGAGTTTCTTTTCTGCAAAAAAGATTTGCTTCAAAGCAAAGAGTAACGTGTCGCGGCCGCGCGACGGCGGGGGAAATCTATGCTTGCACAGACCGCGGAGCGTTTGGAATGTCCGTCCGGTTTGTCTTTCTGCTAGAAAGAATTTGCTTCCAAGCAAAGGGGAACAGTTTTGGAACGTCCGTTGGATTTTCTTTTCTGCAAAAAAGATTTGCTTCAAAGCAAAGAGTAACG
>JARIAV010000261.1 GCA_029257685.1 Butyricicoccus sp. | reverse complement strand
GCACGAAGCGCGTGTCCATGTGGGCATAGACCGTTGCCCAGCCGTTGTCGTGCTGGATGGCAACGCAGTTGCCGAACGAATCCGAGCGATAGCTCTTGATGACCAGACCGGCAGCGGCTGCACGGACCGACTTTCCGCGATCGCCTGCAAAATCCATCCCCTTATGCAGCTTATAGGTTCGCATCACCGGATGTATGCGGTTGCCGTAGGGCGCGCTGATGCGCGTATACGCCGGACAGGGCCAGAGCAGACCGCCTGTCTGCTCGATGGTGGAGACCGGCTTGGGCAGGAGCGCAGGCTTGGGGATGGGCAGGGCCTGACTGCCCGTTGCGATGGATATGGTCTCCGCCACGGGATCCCAGCCGATGGAGAACCCGATCGCCGTGCCCAGATCGCGCAGCTTGAAATAGGCATTGCCGCCGATGGTATAGGAAAGGATCTTCTCCTCTTTTTCATCTACATAGATCTTGCGATCGCTTTTGGCAGCCGATCTCTTTTGCCCGTCACAGGGCGCAAGCTCGCCGCCGGTCTTGGTGTAGGGCGCACCGGTGCGCAGGCGCAGCGCGCCGTCTGCCCCCTCCGGTGCAAGGTCGAACTGCTTCTCCGTCCCACTGAGCAGGGCGGCGATATCGCGCACGGAAAAATAGTTGTTTTGGTCGATGTTATAGGCGGCGCAGGTGGTTTTTTTGCCATCGATCACCAGGGCCATGTTCCTGCCGAGGGCAGGCACCCCTGCTTGTACGGGCTCGCCCGCAAGGCGGAAGAAGAAACGCTCCTGATGGGGTGTTTTCTGTCCATAGGGCAGCAGCTCCAGTTCGAGCGCATAGACCCCGTCCTCCTGCCCCTTGGGGAGCGCGTCCAGTTCGAGGGTCAGCTTGCCATTTTCGGGGGAAAGCTCCTGTGTCTCTCCGCGCTTCATGCCTGTCCCCTCCGCCGAATAGGGCGCAAGCACGGTGCGGATGGAATCATTTGCCCGAAAAGGCACTCCATCGGGCGCGGTCATGCAGAGCACACCGCCGCGCGTCAGCTGATGCACGGACACGGTCTCCTGTGTGGTCGTGCCGTCTGCACCGGCGAAGGACAGCGTTTCTTCCTGTACCTTGCACCAGTCGGAAGCCGTCCATTCGGCAAGGGTCTGACCGCTTTTTGTCTGTATGGTGATTTTCCGCTCTGCCGCAGACGCAGAAAAAGCTGGCAGGGAAAGCGCGATCGACAGGAGCACGGTCCCCGCCAGCTTTTGGGCGGATCTTTTGAAAGGTTTGGATCTTATCTTTTGAAACAGCATATGATCTCCCTGATTTTTGTAATTTTATTTGGAGGCGATCTGAAAAGTCGAAATGCTATCCTTTTTCGCACCGCATGATATATGCTGCGCTGAAAATACGCGGAATCCGACAAAGATCCCTGCGTTCTCGCCTTGTATCTGCACACGCATCACGAAAGATCCGGCGATTTCTTCGTTTTCAGATAAGCCTTAAAATTATAACATAGATATAACAAAATTGCAAGACACAGTTCGACCGGATCCATGTTTTCCAAATGCCCACCGGTTTCCGGAAGCCAAAAAAACCGCCTCAAGGCATCCGGTACCTTGGGGCGGTATGAGAAAAAATGCTGTTTTTCGGCTGTGCGCCGTGGTTCAGGCGAATGCGATCACCTGCCGCTGCTGTGCGATCAGGCGGAGCAGGGACTCCGCACGCGCCACGGCATCGGGCGGCATGGTGTGGAACATCCGGTTGAGGAAAACA
>JARIAV010000249.1 GCA_029257685.1 Butyricicoccus sp. | reverse complement strand
GATGCTGGTTCCCTTCGCCTGATATTTAAGTTCGTTGTCACTTCCGAGTAAGTCTCGCAGATCGTTTGTCTGCTCGGACTTGTTTTCCCAATAGACCTGACAGTTGGTGAGATCGACGGAATCACCTGCGCCCAGCAATACACCGGCCACACCATTCGTTGTTGTCAGATTGGTATTGACGAGGCGCGTATTCTTGATTTCCTTTTTGGCATTTGCTGCCCCGCTGAACGTACCAAACAGACCAGCCGCATGGGTTTCCGGTGCGATCGTGGTATCATTGACACGATCTCCGATCTGTAAGTCATGAATGGCAAATTTCACACCATCATAAGACTGTAACACCCGATTGAAAATCGGACGGAAAGTATAGCCATCTACATTATAGATGTCATTGAGCTGCTTTGCACTTGTTTTCTCTTTCACATGAGAAAATACAGTATCCAGATTTTGCAGATGGCGTAGATAGCCAATCAGTGCAACATCTTTGGTACTGCCCTTGGCAAAGAGGCTGTTATCCTCCGCTGTTTTACGGGAACTGTTGATATGGATCCCATCCAAAGTACCCTTGTACGAAACACCGGCATCGATCACAAAATCCTTACCATAAACGAATTGCTTTCCTGCCTTCGAGAATAGCTTGTGAAAGCGTTTATTTTCATCCTGCAAAGAGTCCAGTGTCCAAGTATAGCTATATCCCAAATAGGAAATCTCAGGGTTCTCTTGTTTTTCAGCATCTGTAACCAGAAGTGGGAAATCTGTCTTCTCATAATTCAGCTTTACATCGAGTGCGACCTTTCCCGTCGCACCGATCTGCGCCAGGCTTCTCGGCACCCAATATTTTACTGTCACCGTCAGCGTATTGGTATTGCTGATCTCGATCACAGGGGTACGCAGAGAAATGGTGTCGCCGCCCTTTGCAGCCTCACCGCCATAGTAGCCGATCATAGGCTTGCTTTTCATGCGAACCTTTCGAGGCTGTGTGCGCCATTTTTTATAGAACGAGGGGAAATCTCCTTCGACCGGAAGTTTTCCCTTATTGAAAAATACATCTACAACACTCGCACTCTTTGGCTCATAGATGATATAGAAATCACCCTCCCATAACTGTGGGTCAATGGTATCCTTTGGCAGCAGTTCACTCTTTCCGTTTTTCAGGTCATCCGAGTGGATGTAATATGCTGTCATCTTGGATGTATTGCCTGTTCCCGGAAATACATCTACATCGTCCATCTTATTATCGGAACCAACCACATACTCTTCCAATCGGTGGCTGGTGCTGAGCAGGATGGCACGATTCTGCGCTGCCATAAAAATGCCCTTTGCAGAATTATCCAGCTCTGTAATGCGCAAATATCTGCTGTATGTTACGATCCCAATCATGGACATAGCCAGCAGGATCACAGTAATCAATACAACGATCAGCATTTCCTGAATCGTGAATCCTTTTTGTCTGCGCCTTGCATAATATGGCATACACTTTCCCCCTATACATCTAACAGATTATTCTTCTCATCTTATATTTGACCCATCCATTAAAACAATTTTCAGAAATTTCCCTGTTCTTTTCATATCTGGGTACGATATCAGATCCTATTATGGTACAAAAATGTCTTACAACTTATTATTATGTAAAATTTATCCATATATTGCAATAAAATATAAATTTTGGATAAAATCCAAGGTATAGCAAAAGAAGTTTGATTTTTCCAGATAAAACCATTTCATAGCATATCGACATTATATTCCATCATTTGCACGCTTTTTAGACAAAACTTAATCATTCTATGCCAAGCTCTCAATCAAATCCTCAAATAAATTCTATAAGTTTCCATTATATTGTCAGTATAATATTATACATATTTTTTTCATAATAGCAAATGATTTTTCAAAAGTGTAGAAGATAAATGCAAAAGTGTATTTCATGAAATCTGCTCCTGTACGCGCAAGTGTGAACTGCTTCCAGGATCCACCATTTGAAGATCCATATTCTTCGATAAAAAAAAGCAGACCCTTTCGAGTCTGCTTTATGTGCGCGCCGTGTTATCTTCCCGGGCCGTCGCCAGCCAAGTATTTTCACCGTTCATGAGCTTAACTACTGTGTTCGGAATGGGAACAGGTGTACCCTCATTACCATAAGCACGCACTCTTT
>JARIAV010000224.1 GCA_029257685.1 Butyricicoccus sp. | reverse complement strand
GAATGGAGGGGTCGTCCGTCAAGGGGCGCAGCTGATTGATCCAGCAGGTCGAGATCCCGAGGGATTCTGCGGCAAGCAGCATGGTCTGGATCGCCGCTGCACCATCGGGAAAGGCATGGACTTCGTCGCGCTGGTAGGAAACGATGATATGACAGGGCGCACCATAAAAATTATAGCTGGGGCCGCGGTTGTCCGCTTCCGCAACAGCACGCGCAAGGGACAGACATTTTTCCGCATTGTGGATAGCAGAAAAGTGCCAAAGCTGCTTGCCCATGCCGGTCGGCGCCCATTGGCCTGCCTCCAGAATGGTTTCGAGATCGGAACGGCTGACTTGTCTGTCGGTGAACGCACGGGTCGAGCGGCGTGTATGGATCACAGATAATACTTCATTCATTGGATAGGTCCTCCCAAAACAATAAATCATACATACAGTATAGTCGTATGGCTGCCGGAATGCAAGCAAGGGAATGGGGAAGCGTGCCCATCCATACAAAATTTGGTATGGACAAATGGGAGGGGCTGTCGTATAATATAAAAGCAATGCGGGTGTGGCGGAATGGCAGACGCGCCAGATTTAGGTTCTGGTGTCTTTGGCGTGCAGGTTCAAGTCCTGTCACCCGCACCATACGAGACAGTCAGATGCTTCATCTGGCTGCTTTTTTTGCTCTGAATCAGCAATAACCTATGTTTTAAGACAGATGTTTACATTTTTTTCCAAGTGTGCTATTGTAGGTATGGTATGCTGGAAATCGTTTGCTTAGAGGAGGGAGGCGTTCGGCAGAGATATGATACAGAAACTTATCAATATACTTTTTATTTTTGTGGTGCTCTCCGCTTTGGCCTTTGGCCTTGTTCGCACCTTTGTATTTCCGAAGGAAATGAACTACTATGAAAATCGTTATGCATACAAAACACTGCCTTTTTCGGTGGATGCAATGCTTACGAACGAATTTCAGGACAGTGTGGAAAAAGCATTGTCCGATCAGATCCCCAAGGCGTCCAGCATGAAAAAGAAATATAATGAGAACAAGGCAGCTTATATCAGGCACACGATGCTCCCGATATTTGCCGCGCATCCGGATCGTTATTTCAAGCTGCTCAACAACCTTGTATTCGGCGGCGACCAGCTCGTATATCCGACCCGTGATCTCACAGCGATGAAAGAACTGCTGGCAGAAAAAGCACAGAACTATAATCGCGTGATCCGTGCCCATCCAGATGTTTCCTTTTACAGCTTTTTTATCGAGAAGGATACGGATATCCAGTTTGAGACCGGAGAGAAGGTAGGGGCAGGCGAATACTTTTTTGATCTGCTGGAGCTGCCGCCCTCCCACAAAGCGATCTTTGCGGTCGATTCCTATGAGATGTTCCGGAAGTATTTTTATCGCACCGACCATCATTGGAACAACAAAGGCTCTTATGAAGGGTATCGGCAGGTTTTGAAGCTGCTCGGGTGCAATGATCCGCCCCTCGTACCCGTAGAAGAAGTGCGAGTGTGTGATTCGCTCAGGGGTTCAAAAAACATTTCTGTGGGGGCACCCATTTTCAACGAACCGCTGTACGCCTATCGCTTCGATATGCCCCGATTGGATATCACGATCCATGGCGATCGGGTGGAGGACTACGGCACACAGGCGGCCTGCTTCGCGGCTCCGCCGGATGAGACGAAGTACAGCGATTTTTACGGCGCGGATATCGGGGAAGTGGTTTTCCGGACGGGACGAACGGATCGTGAAAATATTTTGGTCATTGGTGAGTCCTATGACAATGCGATCTTAAAGCTGCTGGCTTCGCATTTCAATACGACATATTCGGTCGATCTGCGATATTATTCACATTATATGAACCAGCCATTGCATTTTTCAGACTATATCAAACGGAATGATATCCAAAAGGTGCTGTGGATCGGGAATGTCGACTTCTATCTTATGAATGAATTTGCATTGGAGAACTGATTTATGGTTTTTAGTACATTGACATTTCTATATGCATTTCTCCCACTGGTTCTGGTCGTCTATTTCCTGTTGCCCAATCGAGTCTATCGAAACAGTGTCCTGCTGGTTTTTTCCCTGATATTTTATGCGTGGGGGGAGCCAAAATATATCTTTCTCATGCTGGCGGCTTCTCTGATCGCTTATATCGGAGGCTTGCTCATCCATAAGCTGGATGCTGCCAAAACGCAGAAGCTGCGCACGATCGTTTTCATCATAACGGTATGCCTGCTGACAGCCAACCTGTTCGTGTTCAAGTACCTGAACTTTACCGTGGATAATCTGAACCACCTTGTTTCCGGCACGATCTCCATTCCGAAAATCGCACTGCCCATCGGCATCAGCTTTTATACCTTTCAGATCCTGTCCTATGTGATCGACCTCTATCGGCATGAGATCCAAGTGCAGACGAATTATTTTTATCTCACGCTTTATGTCTCTTTCTTCCCACAGCTGATCGCAGGCCCCATTGTCCGCTATCAGACCGTAGAATCCGAGATCCGGATTCGCAAGGAAACTCTCAAAGACACGGTGTATGGATTGCGCCGTTTTATCGTGGGACTTTCCAAAAAGGTGATCCTGTCCAACAAGATCGGTGCGATCGCTACCCTGATCTATACGGAGCATACCACCGCTTACGGAACGGCGGTCTACTGGCTTGCGGCACTGGCCTATTCCTTGCAGATCTATTTTGATTTTTCCGGCTATAGTGATATGGCGATCGGTTTGGGGCGTATCTTTGGCTTTCATTTTCTGGAGAACTTCCACTATCCGTATGTTGCGACCTCCATCACGGAGTTTTGGCGGCGCTGGCATATCTCGCTTTCCAGCTGGTTCCGTGACTATATCTATATCCCACTCGGCGGAAATCGGTGCAGTACAGCAAAATGGATCTGTAATCTGTGTATCGTCTGGGTGCTGACCGGTTTCTGGCACGGTGCACAGTGGAATTTCATGCTGTGGGGCGTTTACTATGCGGTTCTGCTGCTGGTGGAGAAGTTTTTCCTTGGAAAGCTGCTGGAGCGGCTGCCTAAGATCTTTCAGTGGCTGTATACCTTTTTCTTTGTGGTCATCGGCTGGGTGATCTTCAATGCGGAATCGTTGGAGCAGGTGGTTCAGCGTGTCGGGATGCTGTTCCGTTTCGTGCCCTCCGATCCGATCGCCGTGCTGGCTGCCAACACCTCCATCCTGTTCGGCTTGATCTATATCCCGATCGGGCTGGTGTGTATGCTGCCATGGGCGGAAAAGATCCAGATGAAGGACGGTGCCCTGCGGGATACCCTGCTCAATGGCGTCTGTCTTGTCCTGTTGCTGGAGTGTATCGCCTATATCCTGAGCTCCAGCTACAATCCCTTTATTTATTTCCGATTTTAACAAATGTCCCCTGTCAGATGGTGCAAGACCACGACAGGGGACATTCGTTATTGTGCGCCATGCGGCACTTCCCACCAGACGATGCCGCTGCGGAACGATACCTCGGCTGTCCAGCTTCCATCTGGCTGTTCGGAAAAATGCCGGCATAAAATATCTGCGGCCTGTTTGGGATCGAACGCGGTACAGTCACAGCGCGCACATTCGCCCTGCACCAGCGCATCGAGATCGGGGTAGGACAGGGATCTGGTGAATGGCAGGATGCGTACATTGGGATCGATGCCCATTTGATAGAGCACGCCCACAAAATACATATAGTCCTTCCATTCCCATCTGACCTGTGCGCCAGCCGCTTCCAGTTCATGTGCCCAGACCGGAGCAAGTCCGGTGTTCATACCGGCAACACACAGCTTGCGTGCAGCGCGCTGCATACGGGCAAAGCAGTCTGGAAGATCTGCCTGCCGATAGAAACAGTTATAGCCAAACACCACATCATATCGCTGATCGGGGACAAAGGATTCCCATTTGCTCTGATATGTGGTCAGGTTGTGCAGACCGTGTGCTGCGCCTGTCCGCCGGATGAAGTCCAGCACCTCAGCGGAGAGATCGACACAGGCGACTTCTCGACAGCAGGCGGCAAGATCCAGGGTGTAATTGCCCCAGCCGGGCCCGATCTCCAATGCGGTCTCGATCGCGTACTGTGCAAAGAGTGGACGCAGACAGGCAAACACCTGACGGGAGGAGGCGTCCGGAGCATAGGATTTGGTCTGCATGAACCGTTTCCAGAAGGCTTGCTCGGCAGTATCGTCTTTCATGCGCAGGGCGGTACTTTCCTCAATGTGGGCTGCCCACTGTGCTGCAAAATCGGTCATGGGAATGCGTGCTTTCATAAGACCTCTCCTTATTTCCAATGGGTATATGCGTCCAGCAGGGCGCGTGTATAGGGGTGTGCAGGTGCGTTCAGGATCTGCTCACGGCTGCCAAGCTCTACGAGCTGCCCCTGCTGCATGACCCCAATGCGGTCACTGATCCAAGCCAGCAGTTCGATATCGTGCGTGATATAGAGATAGGTCAGCCCGAGCTCCTGCTGGAGCGCGCGCAGGAGATGCAGGATGGATGCCTGTACGGATACATCCAGCATGGCGGTGGGTTCGTCCAGCAGAAGGATCTTGGGTTCCAGCAAAAGCGCACGGCAGATGACGAGACGCTGCGCTTCTCCGCCGCTGATCTGATGGGGATAGCGGGAGAGGAGCGATTCCGGAAGCCCAACGAGCTTCAGCATGTGTGCGATCCTTTCCATGCGCTCTGTTTGTGTGTGTCCGATGTGATGCAGGGACAGGGGTTCGAGCAGGCTGTCTCGCAGGCGCATGGAGGGGTCAAGGGAAGCCTCGGGGTTTTGAAAGATCATTTGAACTGCCCTGTGATAGTGTTTCGCCTGAGGTCGGGGAAAGCGTGTGATATCCGTCCCCTCAAAGAGGATCTGTCCCGATGTGAGCGGGAGCACACGGGTAATCAGGCGCGAAAGGGTCGTTTTGCCGCAGCCGCTGTTGCCCACGAGTCCAAAGGTCTTTCCCCGCTCGAGCGAAAAGCTGACCCGATCGACCGCCTTGGTCGTGTGGGTATGGAAAATGCCGTGGGAAAAGGTGCGGCACACGGCGCGAAGTTCTAAAATATCAGACATACAGCAGGCACCTGACCTTTCTCCCTGTTTCAAGTGTGACTTCCGGCGGCACTTCCTGTCCACAGCGTGCGGAGGCCTGGGGACAGCGCGGATAAAAAATACAGCCCGTATGTGGCAGGCGTGCAGGATCCGGCGGCGGAATGGGGAGCATCCCACGGCGCGGCATGGCGTTCAGCAGACCAAGGGTGTAGGGGTGCAGGGGCGTTTCCATGATCTCCTGTGCGCTGCCCTGCTCGATGAGCTGCCCCTGATACAGCACACGGATATCGTCACACAAACGACATGCAAGATCAAGGTCGTGTGTGATGACGATCATGCTGCTGTGATAGGTCTCGTGGATCTGGCGCAGGACGGTGTAGACCTGATTGCGCAGGATCGCATCCAGTCCCTTGGTGGGTTCGTCTGCGATGACCCAGCCGGGCTGGCAGGCAAGCCCCAAGGCAGATACCAGCCGTTGGTTCATGCCGCCGCTCATCTGGAAGGCATACTGCTTGAGAATGGTTTGCGGATCGTCAAAGCCGAACTGTGTCAGCAGGGCGGTGAGCTGCTGCGCGGCGGCTTTTCGATCGGTGCGCCCATGGGTCAGGATCGCCTCCATAAGTTGATGGCGGATCTTCATGACCGGATCGAGAGAAGCGCTGGGGTTTTGGGGGATCAGACCGATCCTCGCACCGCGTACCTTGCGCAGCTCTTTGAGCGGCATGGAGTACAGCTCGTCCTTCCCAAGGAAGCAGGAGCCTGTCACTTTTGCCGTGTTGGGGAGCAGGCGCAGGATGGACATGCCCATGATGCTTTTTCCGCTCCCACTCTCCCCGATGATGCCGGAAATGCGTCCAGCATGAAAGGTGGTGGACAGATCGCGCACGGCAGATACCGTGCCCTGTGCGGTTTCAAAGCAGACGGACAGATCTTTTATCGTAATATCTGGAGTCATAATTCTTTCACCAAATCCTGTTTGACGTCGAACCAGTCACGCAGAAAATCACCGAGCAAATGGATCGAGAGCGTGAGCAGGATGATACAGATACCCGGTGCCCAGAGCAGATGGGGGGCAGAGCGGAAATACCGGCGAGCGGAGCCGCTGATCATTTCTCCCCAGTCCGGCGTGGGCGGCTGGATGCCAAGCCCCAGATAGCTGAGTCCTGCAACGGAAAGCACCACACGCCCCACGCGTGTTGTGAACAGTACGATGAGTGTGGTGCGGATGTTGGGCAGGATGTGCCGCCAGATGATACGCCAATGGCTCGCACCGATGCAGCGCATCCCCTCGATATAAAGTGCCTGCTTGACTTTGAGCACTTCGCCGCGTACCAGACGGGAGAAGCCCACCCATGAGGTCAGCACCAGTGCCAAAACGATGCTGGAATTGCTGCTGCCAAGGATGCCGACCAGCGCGATCATGAGGATGGTGCTGGGAAGCCCCTGAAAGATATTCGAGATGCCCGAAATGATGGTGTCAACGATCCCCTCGCAGTATCCGGCAAGGACACCGATGAAAAGTCCTGCGCCCATGGAGCAGCAGGTCGCGACCACGGCGAGCAGGAGCGAGGCACGGCCGCCGTAGATCACACGGCTCAGGACATCGCGCCCGAGGGCATCTGTCCCCAATGGATGCGCGGCATTGGGCGCAAGCAGTCGCTGCTCCATCTGTACCGCGGTTGGGTCATAAGGCGCGAGATAAGGCGCAAAGATGGTCATGAGTACGATGAGTGCGAGCACCGTACCGGCAGCGATCAGCTTGATCGCCTGTTTTTTTCGTTGTGTCATGCGTTGTCCCCCTGAATCCGGATCTTTGGATCGACTAGGAGATAGAGCAGGTCGATCGCAAGGGTGATGAGTACGAAGGTCGTTCCCGTGATGAGCACATAGCCCTGAATGACGGGATAATCACGGTTTTGAATGGCGGAAAGCACATAGCTGCCCAAGCCGGGGATGGCAAAGATGGTCTCTATGATGGTGCTTCCGCCCAAAATGCCGCCAAAGTAATTACCAACCAGCGTGATGATGGGAATGAGCGAATTGCGGAAGGCGTGGCGCAGCATGACCGCCCGTTGAGAGAGTCCTTTTGCGTTGGCAGTCACGATATACTGCTGGCTGAGCTCGGTTCGGATGTTGGCATCTGTCAGGCGGGCAGTCGCGCCGATGTTTGCAGATGCAAGTGCAAGGGTGGGCAGTACAAGGGAGCGGACACCGTGATCGAGACCGCTCGTGGGCAGGAGGTGCAGCTGCTCTGCAAAGATGGTAATGAGAAAGAGCGCGATCCAAAAGCTGGGGATGGAGAGCAGCAGGGTGGAAAACGACTTGAGGAAGGCTTCCCAAGCTGTGCCGCGGCAGGCTGCCAGCAGGATCCCGCCCCCCACGCCGAGCACAATGGTCGTCAGCAGGGCAGAAAGCGAGAGCTTGAGTGTGATGGGCAGTCGGGTGAGCAGTTCCTCTGCAATGTCGCGATTGCCAATGTAGGAGCGTCCCAGATCGCCTTGTAAGGTCTTTTGCAGCCAAGTCCAGTATTGAACGGGGAGTGGTTTGTCCAGCCCAAGCTCCGTCCGCATCGCGGCGCGGTCGGATGCGGACGGGAATTCCACACCGATGCGAAACAGGGCATCGTCCACGGGGTCTCCCGGCGCGATCCGTCCCAGAAGGAACGCGGCAAGGGAAATGCCGAGCAGTACAGGGATCAGGATGAGGAGTCGACGGCTGATATATTTTAAAATTGCCATGGGTTCACCTGCCTTTTCCAAATGGAGAGTGGATAAAAACAAAGCCCCCGTGCGCCACGGAGGCTTTGCTCAGAGTGTCAAAAAAGTCTTTGCTGTCTGGGTTATTTTGCCCAGCCGACCTTTGTAAATCCGGTCAGCCCATAAACAGACGCCTCATAGCCTGTGATCTTGCTGGAGGAGGCGACGACCTCCTGCGCGTACATGACAGGGATATTGGGGAAGTCCGTTGCGGAGATCTCTTGCAGCTGTGTGTAGATCTCGGTCAGACGCTTGACATCCACACTCGTCTTTGCCTCGTTGATGCGTGCATCGACCTGCTCGTTGTGGTAGCCAAGACCGTAGTTTTTGTTGGTACTGCCATCGCTTGCCATGAAGTTTTTGAACAGGGAAAGCGGGTTTGCAGAGGGCAGACCCTGGATCTTCAGGCACAGATTATAGTTTCCGGCTGCCATTTCATCCTTGCATGGGCCCCAATCCATCAACTGGATCTGGACCTTGATGTTCGTACCCTCGATGTTTTCGAGCAGGGACTGGATATACTCGGCAACCTCCTGATAGGGGTAGCGGTTGGCATCCACGCTGGGGAGCAGGAAGCGCAGCTCGACTGCCTGATCGCCGACGACCTCGCGGATGAGGGCTGCACCCTTTTCCGGATCGTGGCGGACGGGCTGTTCCTGATAAAACGGACTGGTATAGCTGAGGAAGCCGCCGGCAGGGATGCCGTAGCCGTTGAAGAAGCTGTCCACGATGGTCTTGCGGTCAAGCAGCAGGGACAGACCCTCGCGCATGCGCACATCGGAGAAGGGGAATGCGCCGCCGTTGACGTTCAGGAAATGGGTGATACCGGAGTCGCCAACGGAAACCTGATAGGCGGAGTCGGAAGCAAGCTCGGCAGCCTGTGCCGGAGAAATCGCGCCGAGATCACAGAGCCCCTGCACCTCGCCTGCACGCAGTGCGGAATAGCGGGTCTCCGGATCGGGGATGACCTTGAAGCGGAACTTCTCGTGGATGCCGGGGGTGCCCCAATAGGTGTCATTGCGCTCGATGACTGCATACTGACCCAGTACATTCTCGGCCACGACATAGGGACCGGTGCCGATGGCAAAGCCATTGAAATTTCCATCTTCGGCAAAGCAGGCAGGCTCAAAGATGGCAGAGCCATAGTTGACCATAGAATAGTCCAACAGCGGCTGTGGCTGCTCCAAGGTCAGGACGACGGTGAAATCATCGGTTTTCTCATAGGAGAGCAGGCCAGGATACAGGGTTTCGAGATTCATGCCATAGAAAGAGGACTCGAAAGGCCCTTTCTTCATGCGGTCAAAGTTTGCAAGCACGATATCGGCATTGAATGGCGTGCCGTTGGAGAACGTGACATCTTTTTGCAGGTGGAAGGTCCATACGGTGGAGTCTTCGTTGTGCTCCCAACTGCTTGCAAGTGCCGGAATGGGCTTGCCGCTGGCGTCCTTGGTGATGAGCGGTTCCCAGATGCCGAGTGACATGGAGGCATAGTAGGCATCCTGTTCGCCAGGGCATTGGTCACGAGAGGCGGCAAACACGATCTCCTGCGCGGTGTTCGTGTCTGCTGTGTTTTGTGCACCGCCGCCGCATCCGCTCAAAAGCAGAGCGAGTACGCTGACGATGCACAGCAAACGGGATCGGATCGTTTTTTTCATGGTGTACTCCTTTCTGTTCCATATGTGTCAGGTTTGGAGAAAAAAGCGCGAAAAATCCCCTCCCAAAATGCGGGAGGGGATGCAAACTCTGGGATCGGATCGGATCCGCGAACGAAATTTGCCTTTCCCCACCGAAAAGCCCTTTTCTGTGGATTGGCTGGTCTCCTTGCTCAGGGTCTTCCGGACGCCGCCCTTCCCGTTCAGTCATCGAACAGTGGTATATGCGGCGCTTGTCACCTTTACAGTAGAGAGGGCTGCTGTGGGTTTTCACCACATTCCCATTCAAAGCAAGATTTCTGCGCGATACAGAATGCTACCAAAACACATATAGAATTGTCGATCATGTTCCATTATAGGCATCTTGCAGGAGCTTGTCAACACAAAGA
>JARIAV010000208.1 GCA_029257685.1 Butyricicoccus sp. | reverse complement strand
GGCATGAACATGAGGGTCTGGTAGGTTTTCGAGCAGCGTTTGCTGTAGATGTTGTTGATCATGATCGCAAGTGCAACCGGAAGCACGATATCCAGCACGATGAACACGGCATTGTACAGGATGGTGTTGCGGAAGATCTGCGGGAAATCCTTGAGGCTCAGGAAGTATAAGAAGTTATCAAATCCTGCCCAATTGCTGTGGAACAGATTAAAAATAAAGCTTTTTGTTGCATCGATGATCCGATAATTCTTGAATGCCAGAATGATGCCGAACATCGGCAGATAGCAGAATACAAGGAACCAGATCGTCGTTGGGATCGCGAGGAGCGTCAGCTCGGTGTCGTCCCGCGTCCATTTCCGATGTCGGTTTTTGTTCTCTTTTTGCAACGTTTTACTTGGTGCATCGTTTCTCATAATTTCTCCCTTCTCCTTGCCAGACGCATCGAACAAATCTTCGTCTCGTGGAGATATTATAGCATGATTTTTGTAGAATTCGGAAGTCTTGAAAGGCGATTTCATAGTACACAAAGGATACAACTTTAGTCATTTATCTATACTTATTGCATATTTACAGCTCTTGTTTTATGTATTTTGCATAAATAACAGGTAGCAGAAATGGGCAATCTGCTATTTCCCAGAAAAGGATCTTTTGTGTATGGTGATGTATCCAATGTATACTTCTCTTTGTCCCTTGCATTTGCTATAACTATTATGTGATACGACCCAATACCTTTTATTTATCATACCTCGTACAATACCCCTGACTTTAGACATGTCATGTCACACCAGGGAATCAAGGAGACTATCGTATATGTATCAGAAAATTCATTTGACTGGTGAACTGCCAGAACAGTGGGAGACCGCCCTGTCCGAACTGCGCGATGACCTCGGACTCTTAGAAGCACCCGACGGGATCCCCGTCCGCTGCCAAAAAGGGGAGACCCTGTCCGTACACGCGGACGGCTCCTCGGTTTCCCTCACATGGAACACCACCGTTTCCTTTTATCGCGCACTCAGCCACATCCCCGTTCCGCTCCAGCCCTGCACGGTCGAGGAGCACTGCCGCTTCGATTCGGTCGGCCTCATGTTCGACTGCTCCCGCAATGCCGTACTCAAGCCCGAAGCCATGCGCGGCTTCCTGCGCAAGATGGCGCTCATGGGTCTGAACCTTGGCATGCTCTATACCGAGGATACCTATGAAGTCCCCGAGCAGCCGTTCTTTGGCTATAAGCGCGGTCGCTATACCTATGAGGAACTGCATGCACTCGATGACTATGCAGCACTCTACGGCATCGAACTGTGCCCCTGTATCCAGGCACTGGGACACCTCAAGCGCATCCTGCACTGGCCGGCCTTCACCCACCTGCGCGACAATGATGAGGTACTGCTCGCCGATCTGGAGGAGACCTATGTCCTGCTCGATCAGATGATCCGCGCTGCCAGTGCCCCCTTCCGCTCCAAGCGCATCCATCTGGGTATGGACGAGGCGTTCGGTGTGGGACTGGGCGCACACCTGACCCGTTACGGCTGGGAAGATCCCCATGCCGTCATCGGCAGACACCTCAAGCGCGTGCTGGACATCACCGATCGCTACGGCCTCGATCCCATGATCTGGAGCGATATGTATTTCCATCTCGATGGCTGCGACTACCACAGCGGCGGTATGCCCTCTGAGGCAGCCAGGGCGGCAGTCGATCCCCGCGTATCTCTGGTCTACTGGGACTATTACCACGCAAAGCAGGAAGAATATGCTTCCGCAATGGAAAAGCATGCACAATTCGGCGTTCCGACCGTCTTTGCAGGCGGTATCTGGACCTGGATCGGCCCTGCGCCCTCGTATCCGACGACCATCGGCAACACCGTACCCGCGCTCAACGCCTGCATGGATGCCGGCATCAAGACCGTATTCGCTACCGCATGGGGCGACAACGGCGCAGAAACCAATCTGACGACCGTTCTGCTCGGCTTGCAGATCTATGGCGAGATGGCGTATACTGGTATCTATGATGAGAAGGCGATCGCAGAACGCTTTGCACGCTGCTGTCACGCCAACGCACAGGCGTTCCTCGATCTCAGCCTGATGAACACCGTGCCCGGTATGCAATCCCGCCCCGCCGATCCATGCAATGCATGTAAATGCATGCTCTATCAGGATCCGCTGATCCAGCTGTTCGAAGCCGATTTCAAGGGCTTTGAGAGCGCAAAGCATTTTGCTTCCCTCGCGCCCCGGTATGAACAGTATGCACAGGAAAACCCGGAATACGATCTGCTGTTCCGCTTCTATGCAGCACTTGCCCATGCGCTGGCGCTCAAGTCTCAGTGGCATGAGCAGGCGGCGGATGTGGTACGCACCGGCGACCGCACGGCTGCCGATGCGCTGGCAAAGCGTATCCCGGATACCATCCACGCACTGGACGTGCTGCGTCGTCTGTGGCGCAAGCTGTGGGAAGGCTCCAACAAGCCCAACGGCTTTGAGATCCTTGAAGTACGTCTGGGCGGTATCTGTGCGCGCTTGGATACCGCCGCCGAAAAAATGGCAGCGTTTGCAAGCGGAGAGATCGACGATATCCCCGAACTGTCCGACCCGTCTCTGGTCATCAAGCGCCGTCCGGACGGCTCGGTTGGCTGCACCAATACCATGGACGAGATCGCGACCCCCGGCCGCATCGACTATTGATCGAACCCCCGATCCATTCCAAATAAGCAAGGGACCCGCAATTCCAGTTTCTGGAATCGTGGGTCCCTTTTTACAAAAACGATATCAAGGATTGCGGAACAGGATCTTGGCGATCTGTACGGATTTGACAGCACTGCTCTTGTGCAGGCGACCGCCACTCATGCAGACCTCGGTAAAGGTATCATCGGCATGATAGTAAACGGTCATGGTATTCATGCGGCTGTCTGGGACGGGGATATCCATCGTCACAGCCCCGATCGCTTCGATCTCCTCGGATTCTCCAAATTTACAGGGGCCGTCAAAATATGTGATGCTGTCGAATATCGCACGTCCCTGAAACCGGCATCCACTGCCGATCTTGGTCTGCTTGCCGATCTCGGCTCCGCCATAGAATATGGCATCCTCTGCAATGGTGGATCCCTGTCCGATCTGTACATTGGCTTTGCTCTCCAGCCGCGGCCCGATCTGGCTGTATGGTCCGATCTCCAGCAGCATGGACTTTTCCTGATCGCTCATATTATCGGCCTGAAAGTGCTCCCCAAGGATCGCACCCTTACCCAGTGCCATGTCCGTGAAAGCCATACAGTTCTTCCCGAACTGTACACAGTATCCGAACCGGCAAGGGACGGAAAACACCGTTGCATTCCCAAATTTGCAATAATCTCCAAACTTTGTCCACTGCTTATGACTGTTTTGGACATATTCAAAACGGCAGCCATCCGGAAAAATACAGCCGTTGGGAAACTCTGTGATATCCACATACATTCCCTGCGGCATGGTATAGGGCTGGCTGCTCTCTCCGTGCTGTACCTTGATCTGTTCCATATCTTGTCTTGTAATAATTCTCATATCATGGATTCCCTTATATTTCCTACCTTGATCGCCTGCCGGAGACAGGACAAAGACCGGAGCATTTTCCGATGTTCCGATCATATATATACTACGCCATCCCCCCATCAGAAGTCAACGACAACTTCCGCCGCAAAAAGATATCTGCTATAATCAAAGGGATCCCGTCAACCAGAAAGGAGAAAAAATCATGAAACGGATCTGTTTGATCACGGTATGCTGTGCGGCACTGCTCCTGAGCGCCTGCGGCAGTACAGACCGCTCCGAAACCACACAAACCTCTTTGTATGAGCAGGGACTTTCCCTCGTTGCACTGATGCACGAAATGGTACAAAGTCCGGCCTATGGAAGCCTGTATTCCCAAAATGAAGAGCTGCTCGATCAGCTGAAGGCGGCAGGTG
>JARIAV010000193.1 GCA_029257685.1 Butyricicoccus sp. | reverse complement strand
AGTTTCCTTTCTGCTAAAAGGATTTGCTTCAAAGCAAAAAGTAACGTGTCGCGCCGGCGACGGCGGCCAAAGGATAGGAAACCTTGCGGTTTCCTTTTCCTTTGGAATCCTACCCTTCCCTCTCCATCAGATTCACCTTTCTGCCGCCGCTAGGGTGTGAATGTATGACCTCCGCCACAGGCGGGTTTTCCGCGGTCGGATTCTTTCCGCGTCTTGCCCCAAGGGTGTGAATGTATGACCTCCGCCGCAGGGCGGGTCTTCTTCAGCCTTTTTACAAAAGGGGTGCGGTGCAATCTTTTTTTGCCCCTCCATGAACGCTCGCGTGAACGCCTCCCACTTCCTAAAGAAACAGCAATGGACGTTCGAGCACAGTGTGCCAGCCGAAAGAATCCGCAGCATTGGAACAGTCCGACCAGTGCGCACACTGGTCGGCTCGTTCCAGATGCGGCAACGCGGCAGATCCCACAACCCAACGAAACCCTTTCAGCCGAAACGCAAAGAAGGTTTCCAGTCCTGTTTGTACAAACAACGCAAAAACAGCCGATACGATTGCATGAACAACCAGCACCCAAAAGGGCTGCACAGCCCCGCCTTGTGGCGGAGGTCATACATTCACACCCTTGGGGCATTACCGCAGAACCGAACCGACCTCGCAAGACCCGCCCGTGGCGGAGGTCATACTTTCACACCCTTTCGGCGGCACCAAGGTCGATCTGATGGAGAGGGATGGGGAGGATTCCAAAGGGCAGAGGAAACCGCAAGGTTTCCAGCCCTTTGGCCGCCGTCGCCGGCGCGACACGTTACCCTTTGCTTCCAAGCAAAAATTTCTTAGCAGAAATGAAAATCCTACGGACTTCCAAACGCTCCGCAGTATGTGCGAACATAGATTTCACCCGCCGTCGCGCGGCCGCGACACTTCTCCCCTTGCTTTGAAGCAAGCCTATTTAGCAGAAAAGAAAACCCAACGGACATTCCAAAAAGCATTTTTTGTTACTTAAAAGCAACCCCTTTAGCAGAAAGAAAAACCCTGCGGAATATCCAAAAAGAGGGTCAGGGGAGTATTGCACTCCCCTGTTTATTTTATTGGGAGACCGACTCCGAATACGCTTCCGCCTGCTCCAGCATCGCCTCGCGGTTCTTCAGCACCTCGGCGACCTCCGGCGGCACCTCCACCGCCTTCCCCCTCGGCACATAATATCCCTTGCCGTTGACACCAACAAAGATCGTCCCCTTGTCCTTGCCGATCCCCGGATCCACATACACCGTCACCCAGCCGCTCTGCACCTGTGCTGCTTCCTGTACATCTTCCTTTTTCATCGCAATGCCTCCTTAATTCGCCACATGGTCATTGAACGTGGACGCAGTCTCAATGCGCACCATCGCCTTCTCATTGAGGATCTTCGCCACATGGGTCGCCTTCCAGCCGATCGTCGCACGCTGGTTGAGCGGATCATTTCCCGCACCCAAAGGCTTCACGATGGTCTCCAAACCACCGCCCTCGATCTCGGTTACACCATACGCACCATCTCCAATGATGAGCGTCGAATACACATCCACACTCTCCGCACCGGCATTTACAAACTTCTTCGCCTCGGTGGTCTCCACAAAGCGCACGTTCTCGATCTTGCCGATCTCGCCCAGATAGATGCCCTCCGGATCAGAGTAGGTCTTGACATTGACCCACTTCGGGTCGCTCATGAGGTCATACGCCACATCAGGATGAATGATGCCCACATACGAGGTATCGAACGGGTCGATGTTGTTGTTCTTGAGCGTGCGCACGGCATGGCGTACCGCGTCAATGGTCATCTTGTGCTGTGCCGTGACCTGATTGCGCGCCTTGACCTGCCCCTCGGCATACTGCACCTGCGTACCGGCAGCAATGGCATCGCGTGTGAGGGTGTCCACGGTAAGCCCTGCCTGCTTGCCGATCTTCTTGGTCGCCTGCACGATGACCGGATCGATGGCGGTCAGGTCGAGCATATCGGACACAGCGACATAATCGCCATACTGCCCGATCTCGGCGGTGAGGGTGGTAACAGACAGCTTCTTGCCGTCCGGTGTCACGCCCTCGGTGAGCTTGTCCGTCTTTTTCGGCAGGTCATCGAAACAGCGGAACTCGATGGTCTTGCCGCGGTTCTTGGGAATGGGCTTCTTCATGCCGAACTGATTGTGTACGAGGTTGGCCTCTGCGGTCTCGAGCAGAGTGGTGTCGTAATAGGTCTTCATCTCCGCGGTCAGTTCGGTGGTCGTGGTGAGGTTTCCGCCCTCACCAAACAGGGTCAGATTCATCTGCATCATAATTTCCAGCTTCCTTCCTGAAATGTGATTTTTTCTCCGCGCTCGGCACGCCGTTCCAGTTCGCGGCGTTCGGCGCGGGTCAGTCTTGCAATGTCGATCCGGTTGGGCGCGACCGCTGCCCCCGTGCCGCTTCCGGCCTCTCTGGGGCGGGTCATGCCTGCGCGGATGCTGTGCAGGGTGTTGCTCTCGGCAGCCTTCGCCGCCTCCCGTGCCGCCTGCTCGCGCACCCTGTCCACATGGCAGGCTTCATACGCCGCCCGCAGGGACAGTCTGGTGCGTGCATCGGGCGAGGCGATGAGCGACGCAAAGAGCGGATCGTGGATCTCCTGCATGAGATCGAATTCGGGGTACTGCAGCCGGATCTCCGCTTCCTCCGCCTGCCATGCGGCGATCTGTTCATTTGCCGCCCGCTCGCGCATGGCATCGCGCAGGGACTGCGATCCGGTGTCTTCGGGCTGCTCGGGCAGCTCCTCCATCGCTTCCGGCACTTCCGCCGGTGCATCGACAAACGGTGTGCCGTCTGTCATCTGGCTGTCCGCCTCGGGCGCAGCTTCCGCGCCGCCCTCGGCATCGAACAGCCGTAGGTTCATAGGATATTCCATTTTGTTCCTCCTTGTCCGTCCTGCGTGATGGTGACGTGCTCCGGATACCGCGCCGTCAGTCCATAAAATCCGATGGTGATGGTCTCGAACACATGCGCCGCGTGTACGCTGGGCGCACAGCTGACAGTGACCTCGCCCGACTGCACCTTACAGGAAAAATCATCTGTATGGGTGAGCGCGTTGCAGAGCGTCATACTGAGCGCACTGACCGCCGCGCATACGATATCGGGCTCTCCGTGCTTTGCAAATCCGGCGTGTCCCTTGCAGGAAAAGCAAAAGCGTCCGCTCTCCTGCCAAAACCGTACCTTTACCATGCCGCGTCACCGCTTTCCGGCAGGGTGTCCGGCGGCTGGGGCGGCAGGCCTGTCGGAAAGCCCTCCAGTGCCGCCTGCATCTGCCCCCTCTCGGTATAGCGTCCTCCATTCTGGCGCACGGTCTCCTCGACCTGTCGTTTGCCCTCAAATTCCATCATACTGAGCAGGGCAAGTGCCTGTTCGGCGTTTTCCGGCTGGAACACACCGAGCTGATACAGCTCCTTTGCGACCTCGTTCTGAGAAAGCTGGCTGTACGGATTGGACTTCTGCGCCTTTACGATGACGTCGAACACAGGGCGGCGCACCGCCGGTCGATAATCGGGTTCATAGATGGCTTCGGGATAGGCAGGCGGGAGCGGCTGATCCTGAATCCCCTGATTGGAGTAGCGCACGAATCGGGACTGCCCGTCCTGTCCGGTGATGCGGAACTCGCGCTCCGCGCTGTAAAACTGGCGGATGAGTTCGATACAAAGCTCCATGATCTTGCGATAGGCGCGATAGCTTCCCTTGAGCATATCACGGGAGAGCTTGTTTCCGGCTTCCTGTAAGGCGGTGATGGCAGCGGCAGCGGTAACGCCGGAGCGTGTGCCGCCCTGCGCGAAATCGCGGTTGCCGCTGGTCTCCTTGAGCTCGTCGATCTTGGTCTGCATGTGCCCCACCAGATAAGCCGGAAGCGTATCGACGCGGATCTGTCGGATATCACCTTCTTCCAGCCGTCCGGCAACGTGCACGAAGTCCTTGGACCAGTCCGCGAACTCCTCCTGATTGACGGCGCAGGAATCGCGGATGAACCAGCGCGGCTTGCCTGCCATCATGGCATTTTTGAGCACCACAGCGTCGAGCTTGTCGATGTAGAGCTGGGGGCTCTGCATGATGTCGATATAGCCGAAGCCTGCCGGACTGTCCGGAATGGGGAACAGCCGATCGAGCACGAAGGGATACTTGCCGTGGGCATAGTATCCGGTTTCGCGGTAACGGGGGTCGTTCTCGCTGGCATAGAGGACGGTCTCGCCCACGAACTTGCAGTAGTGTACGACCTGCCTGCCGTCCGCGTTCTGCTGCTTGTAGTACCAATCGACCACCATGGATCTGTCCTTGGTGTCGATCTGGTCATCGTGTACATAGTGCGCCCCCTGTACGGGCGGCGCGGTGTCCTCCAGCGTGGGATATCGCCGCCGCAGCAGATCGTTTTCCACCATCGCGGTATAGAACAGGGCGCGGCTGTCCTGAATGTCGCACACCCCCGGCTGCCAAAAGAGGTTCAGGACGGAGGCGCACCGAATGGCGATCTCGCCCAAACCGTTTTCCGCTTCCGCGTCCCATGTGACGCAGTACGCCGCCGTGCCCGATTTGCACTTGTCCCACATGGCGTCCGAGTACACGCCCTCGAAATCGTTGTGCTCGGCGATGACGGGCAGGATCTCGGAGAGCGTCTGCGCGTCCTGTATGTCGCCCGATTCACGGGGCAGGACGACGGGTTCAGGGGCGTTGTCCATCGCGTCGCCGTGCTTGTTGGCAACGCTGTTGAAGAGCCATGCAGAGGTGGGCTGTAAGTCGTTTTCTGCTTTTCGCCCCACAACGTCCCAGTGTCGGAGCCGCCACCATTGATCGTTCTCCACGATGCGGCGGTCAAGGTTTGCCTTGCCCTGCCGGTAGGCTTGCAGGAGCAGGGCGGCTTGCCGCACCTGCGTTTCCCCGATGACGGACAAGGGCTGTGTTCCCTCGTCCGCCGTCTCCATGCCTTCCATCTCGTCCGCGATCGGCGCGGTGTCCGGCTCTGCCGCCGTGGGATCGCCTGCCTGCTCTGCCGCCGTGGGTTCGGGCAATCCCTGCCCGTCCTGCTCGTCCGGTCGGTCTGGATCAAACGCCATACGCGTAGGAGCTGCCGTTCGGCTCATGTACTGCGCGGCGGCAACGGGCAGAAACGGTTCTTTGTCGGTTGCTTTCTCCTTCCGCTCGCGTGTTGTCTTTTGCTTCATAGGTCACCTCCTGAAAAATGTATATCTTGGGTTTGTCTGTGTGTCGCTTTCCAGCGGACTGTAGGGCTTGGGCGGCACGGCGCGGATCTCGGGCGGATTGACCGGATTTTCCATCGCCACATAGCGCAGTTCATCGTAGATGTGATCCTCGCCCTCGGTGTCGATGTCCTCCACATCGGTCGTATCGTACACCAGAGCCGGTAACGTGCGGATACAGTGCTTGCAGGTGGAAAAGATGTAAAGCTGTGGTCTGCCGTCCTCACCGAAGGCGAGGCGGTGGTGCA
>JARIAV010000107.1 GCA_029257685.1 Butyricicoccus sp. | reverse complement strand
TCCACACCCAAAGTGCGTGAAGAAGGAGAGTGGTATAAATGGCAGAATACAACAGCGGAATCTTGCTCGAATCAGGTACCAACGAAATCGAAATCATGGAATTTACGATCAATGGGAACTTGTATGGCATCAATGTGGCGAAGGTGCGCGAGATCATGATGTCGGCGCCGGTCAAGCCCATGCCGCATTCTCATTTTGCAGTTGAGGGTATCTTTAAGCCGCGTGATATCGTATTGACAGTCGTCGATCTTCCAACGTATCTGACCGGAGATCCGTCAGAAAAGGGGCCGCGCGACCTGTTCATCGTAACGAACTTCAATAAGATGTATATTGCGTTCCGCGTCCATACCGTTGTTGGGATCAGCCGTATCTCTTGGGCAGATATCCAGAAGCCGGATAAGACGGTTTCTGGCGGCACAGAGGGTGTGGCAACCGGTATTGCACAGTGCGGGGAGGATCTGGTCACCATTCTGGATTTCGAGAAGATCGTGGCAGAGATCGCACCAGAGACCGGCATTCAGATGAGCGAGATCGATCGCATGGGACCACGTATCAGCCGTGATATACCGATTCTTGTGGCAGAGGATTCTATCCTGCTGGGTAAGATGATCCATGAGGCTCTATATAAGGCAGGCTATCATAACCTGACGATGTTTGATAATGGGCAGGAGCTGTGGGAGTTTTTAGAGATCCATGAAAACGATGAAAATCTCAGCCAGCTGGTTTCTCTCATCATCACGGATATCGAAATGCCGAAGATGGATGGTCACCGTTTGACGAAACTGGTGAAAGATCATCCGAAGTTCCAGAAGATCCCGATCATTATTTTCTCCTCCCTCATTTCTGATGAAATGCGCATCAAGGGTCAGGAGCTTGGTGCAGATCGACAGCTCACGAAGCCGGAGATCGGACATCTCGTGGATGTAATGGATGAACTGATCGAACAAGCACAAAGATAATGTAAGACCTGGAAAGGAGATGGGCTTATGAATGGATATATTGTCAGACAGCCGATCAAAGACGTAGAAGATAATGTTGTTGGGTATGAAATTCTGTATGATAATGGGCATGAAGCACTTGCACGGCAGGGTGTGAGCGATTATGCTGCAGCAGATGCCATCTATAACTTCCTCAATGACAATTCGGATAAGCTGGTACGCGATACCATCAGCTTTATGACATTTACGCCAACATTGCTGTTTAAGAATACGCCCAAATTATTTGATCAGCGGCACCTTGTTGTACAGATCGAGGATGATGTGGTCGTGCATCCTATGGCGACTCGCATCGTACAGCGCTGTCAAAGTGAAGGGTATCGGATCGCGATCAATGATTTCCAGTTCAACACGCGCTATTTCAGCATGATGGATTATGTTGATTTTATCAAGCTGGATGTTGCGAATAATACAGAATCGTGGCTCAGCAATATCGTAGAGATGGCACACAGCATGCACAAGCAGTGTATTGCGACGGGCATCAAGGATCAGGGCATGTATGATATGGCACATCGTGTCGGTGCAGATTATTTTCAGGGTAGCTATGTTGCAGAGCGCGTCAAGACAAAGGTACATAAGGCAAACTATCTGCAGAGCAACTTCTTCCAACTTGTCGTAGAGGTGACCAAGGACGAGCCGGATATCGATGAGATCGAGAATCTGATCGCACGCGATGCATCCCTCACATATGCGCTCCTGCGTATGGCAAACTCGGTATATTACGCAGCACGCAGACATGCGTCTTCTGTGCGTCAGGCCCTTGTGACGGTTGGCTTGGGACAGCTCAAGCAGTGGGTATACCTCATGTCCTGCACGCAGCAGGGCGAGGATCTGAAGGAGTCTGAGGAGTTCCTGCGCCTGTCCTTCCTCCGTGCGAACTTCTGTGCGGAGTTGGCAGGACACAGCACGATGCTGGATATCTCCAAGTCCGAGGCGTATCTGCTCGGTATGTTCTCGACCTTGCCGTATCTGATCGATGCACCGCTTGAGGAAAGCCTTTCCGAGATCCCACTTTCGGATTCTGTCAAGAATGCCCTGCTTAAGCATGAGGGCGTCAGCGGCGTGCTGTACGATCTGGTGCTGAGCTATGAGAAGGCAGACTGGGCAGAGATGACTGAGCTGGCAAAGAAGATCCAGATCCCGACTGAAGTGCTGACGACCGTATATTTCAACTGTGTGGATATGGTCAATACCATCTGGGACAGTCTCAATACGAATCATGCACTGGAAGAGGTAAAATAATAACAAAGAAAAATCCCCCACGGGACATTGGGCCACGTTGGGGGATTTTTTAATGGTGTGGATTTTGCATGACCTTCATGCAGGACTGTGTCAGCTGTGCCATGAGCATACCGCGGTAGCGGTGCTCGTAGAAGTTCATCATGGCATCTACCGTGTCATGAGTCAGTACAACGTATTTTGCCGGTACAGAGGACAGCGTGAGTGCACGGGTATCCAGCCAGCAGCGCCGGCAGGTACACATCCCGAACTTGTCCATGAATTCCTGTTGAAAGCCGTCCAGCATGACATCCATAACATTGACGATCTCGAAGTCCTCCTCGGTATGAGGTTTAGGTGCAGGGGGAGCTTCCGGTTCGGCAGATGCTTCCAGGAGCGCATCGTCTTGCTGTGCAGGATCTTCGGCCAGAGTTTCCTCCTGCGTTGGTTCAAGAGAAAGCCCAACCTGTGCTGCGATGCGTTCTGCGCGTTTGCGTTCTTCTTCCAGGCGCTGTGCATCCTGTGCTTCGTACTCTGCGAGCTTTGCAGAGAGGGAATCATGAACCTGCTGGCTGATGCGCTCCTCAAGTGCCTGTGAGAGATCCATCATGGCATTGTTGTTCGCTGCCGGAGTGACAGTCTTGCGTGGGGTGGCACGACGGCGTGCAGGCGGGGCAGGAGCGGGCTCCGGTTCGTCAAATTCTGGGAACATGGATTCCGTGGGGGCGACAGTCTCTGTACTGGGTGGAACAGGTTCTGTCGGAGATGCAGGGGAAGCAAAGGTGTCCTCTGGTGCAGGATCGGGTTCTACGGATGGCTCGGAACGCTTTGGGTCGCTAGTCAACAGGTTCAACACATGTGAGGTCTTATTGCTTTTTCGTGTGATTTTTCGTGCCATACGATAGTACTCCTTATATTACTTTGATGGAGAGGTTGCTTTCAGCACCTCATCGATAAAGTTATTGTAGTCAAGTGCGGGCTTGGATTGCGGGGCATATTGCAGGACGCTTTCGCCGTGTGCTGGGGCTTCTGCGACGACAACGCTGCTGCGGACAGTAGTTTCAAAGACATGACATTCGAGCTGTTCTGCGATCTGCTCTGCCATTTCCTGTACTTCTCGGGCAAGGTTGATGCGACAGTTGAACTTGGTGAGCAGGATACCTAAAACATTAAGATTTGCATTGTAGAAATGACGAACAGTGTCAATGGTTTCCTTGATCTGAGAGACACCGAGCAGGCTTAGGATCTCTGGGACCATGGGGATGATCAGAGAGTCAGATGCAACATAGGCATTGACGGTCAGGATATTGAGTGCCGGAGGGGTATCGATGATGATATAGTCATAGCGATTTTCCACACGGGACAGGGCGTTTTTGAGCAGGAATTCACGACCAGGGCGATTGAATTCCAGTTCTGCGCCAGAGAGCAGGATATTAGACGGCACGATATCACCGAATTCGGTGGAGATAATGACATCATCGAAGGAAGCCTGTCCTTTGAGTGCGTCGTAAATGGTGTGGGTGTTTTCGATATCCAGACCGAGGCTGAAGCCGAAGTTACCTTGCGGGTCAAGATCGA
>JARIAV010000078.1 GCA_029257685.1 Butyricicoccus sp. | reverse complement strand
ACTGCATTGCAGAGAACTTACAGTCCAATGTACGGCAACTGGAAGGCACCGTCAAAAAAATCAAGGCAAAGCATGAGCTGGGCGGAGAAAGCATCACCATCGATATGACGCAGAAGGTCATCGAAGAAGTCCGATCGATCAATCCCGGACTCAATCCCACGCCCCCAATGATCCTGCAAACCGTATCCAATTTCTATTCGGTCCCTGTCGATCAGATCCTTTCCGACCGCCGCTCCAAAGATACCGTCCAGCCCCGTCAAATGGCGATGTATCTTGTACGCAAAATGACGAATTATTCCCTGCCCGAGATCGGCAAGGTCTTTGGCCGTGATCATACGACCGTCATGCATGCATGTGACAAGATCGACGGCGATCGCAAGAAAAACGCCGAGCTGGAGGATATCATCAAAACACTCGTGGAAAACATCCAAAATCTGTAAAACGCCATCTTTTTTTACGGCAAAATTTATCCACAGCACCTGTGGATTGTGGATGGATAACTTGTGGAAAACAATTTCCCATGATTTCCACCCACAATTCGTCCAAATCCATACACATTCGCATGGGGATAAAATTTCCCACGAATTTCATGGACATTTTCCACTTTTCCACAGATTCCACAGCTCTACTACTACGACTATAAAAATATTCTTCTATTTACTGCCCATATTTCCCATAAACTACCTGCTTACATCCACATATCCTGTGGATAGAGAAAGGATGCCTACTTTCGATGAAATTCTCATGTGAAAAATCTGCATTTCTTGACGCGATCTCCATCGCATCAAGAGCAGTCTCTACAAAATCGACCATCGCGATCCTGGAAGGTCTGCGCATCACCGCGACCGACCACCTGACCCTATCCGGCTACGACCTTTCCATCGGGATCAAAACCGAAGTCGAAGCGGAGATCGTCCAGCCCGGCGAGATTGTCCTCAGTGCAAAGCTGCTCGGGGACATCGTCCGCAAACTCCCCAATGATACCGTGTATGTAGAAACCGATGAAAAACTGCTCACAACCATAAAATGCGGTCGTTCGGTATTCAATCTGGTGGCTTCTGCCTCCGATGATTTTCCAGTCATGCCCGAAGTCAACGCTTCTCACACCATTTCCATGCCGGAAAATATGCTGAAATCCATGATCAACCAGACCGTTTTTGCAGTTTCGGACAATCAGGCCAAGCCGATCCACACCGGCTGTCTGTTTGAACTCATCAATGGACAGCTGACAGTCGTTGCAGTTGACGGCTTCCGTCTCTCGATCCGACGCGAAAAACTCACCGACGCACCGGCAGAAGACATGAAATTCGTCGTTCCCGGTCCGGCATTACGCGAGATCGAACGGATCGCACATGAAGATGACAGCCAATTTGCATCTATTTGCCCCGGCGAAAAGCATATTTTGTTCTCTCTTGGACGTACAACACTGGTCTGCCGCCTGATCGACGGTGAATTTTTGAATTACAATGCAGCGATCCCATCTGCATTCGAATATACCGTCAAAGCCGATGCTCATGAAATGATCACCTGTTTGGAGCGTGTCTCCCTTTTGGTATCCGAACGGCTCAAAAATCCGGTGCGCGTTACTTTTGATGGGGCAATGATGAAAATGAGCTGCATCACGGCCCTTGGAAAATCATATGACGAATGTGCACTCGACGGCAGCGTTTCTGAACTGGAGATCGGCTTCAACAGCCGCTATCTGCTGGAAGCTTTGCGCGCCTGCAATGAAGAAACCATACAGATTTCTCTCAAAGGTGCACTCAATCCGATCGTTTTGACCCCTGTAGAGGGCGATAAATACACCTATCTTGTTTTACCAGTGAGGTTGAAGGCCGATGCGTAAGATCACGATCACAGGCGAGTTTATCAAGCTCGATGCACTCCTCAAATTTGCAAATATGGTTTCTTCCGGCGGCGAAGCCAAGATCCGGATTGCAGAAGGTGAAGTCGAAGTCAATGGCGCACCTTGTCTGATGCGCGGAAAAAAGCTGCGTACCGGAGATATCGTAACGCTGGATGGAGAAAGCGTCGAAATTGGCTGAAAATATAAATGTTTCATGTGAAACATTGGAAAAAAGAAGGCGGACGGTGACTTGATCGAGACACTTACACTGGAAAACTTCAGAAATTATCAGGCTGCCAGTCTGGAATTCGATCCGGCAGTCAATTTGATCGTGGGCGAAAATGCGCAGGGCAAAACCAATCTGCTGGAAGCGGCTGCTGCGCTGTCCACGCTCAAGCTGTTTCGCACAGCGC
This sequence comes from Butyricicoccus sp., assembly GCA_029257685.1. Lineage (GTDB taxonomy): Bacteria > Bacillota > Clostridia > Oscillospirales > Butyricicoccaceae > Butyricicoccus. Next base: position 17,721 of record JARIAV010000078.1, on the reverse strand, counting down.
AAAAAAAAGAAGGCATCCGTTTTGGCGCAGAGGCCGCACGGATCACCGGACGTTTTCGTGCAGAAGGGCATGAAGTCACGCTCGATCTGCGGCTGCATCCCAATCGTGCCATGGAGCTGCGCCGCAATGGGGTCCGCGTCCGGCGGCAAAGCGATGTGCGCGGGATATTACGTACAGTATTATTTTGTCCCGACGACCTGATGCTCATTCGTGCAGGCGCCGCGGCGAGACGACGTTTTTTGGATACGGCACTTTGTCAGCTGCGACCGCACTATGCAAGTGCACTTGCAGAATATGAAAGAGTGACTGCACATAAATTGCGTATTTTGAAGGATAGCGAAGAAAAACCTGCACTTCTCGACCTGCTGGATGATTTCACCCTGCGACAGTGCCGGTTGGGTGCGCGCATCATCCGATACAGAGCAGCGTATATTTATAAATTGGCAGAGCTCGCGCGTGCGCTCCATGCGGAAGCTGCGCCGCATGAAGTCCTGACCTGCACCTATCGGACGGTCTCCTCCGTGACCGATCCGACGGCACCGGCGGAAAGGATCGAGCGGGAATTGCAGGCGCACGCCTTTTCTCATCGTGCTGCGGAGATCGCGGCACGCTCCTGCCTGTCCGGACCGCATAAGGATGATCTCGTTCTGCACCTCAATGGTGTCCCGGCGGCGGCGTATGCTTCGCAGGGACAGACCCGCACAGCAGCACTTGCCCTGAAGCTGGCGGAACGTGCGGTCTTTTTTGATGCGGACAATGCCTATCCGGTGCTGCTGCTCGATGATGTGCTGTCTGAGCTCGACCGCAGACGGCAGGATTTTGTGCTCAATCATCTTGGACAGGGACAGGTCATCATCACCTGCTGTGAGGAGGATACCGTGGCGCGTTTTCAGACGGGTGCGGTGTTCCATGTAGCAGGTGGTACCGTGCGATAGACTGCAAAATTTGTAGGATAATCTTGAAAAAAATTACAGACTGCTCTAACAAATTCCTTGAAAATGTGGTATAATAATCATAAGTGGTTATGATACATGGGTTTCATGGAATGGCTGTGTATACCAGAGGGATATCGTATGTATGTTCATATCGGTCAGGATTATATGGTTCCGGTGCGCAGTATCGTATCGATTTTTGATATGGACACGGCTACCTGGTCTAAGCATACCCGCAAGCTGCTGACACGCTTGGAACAGGAAGGCCGTGTTGTTGTTGCTTGTGAGGATCTGCCCAAGTCTGCTGTATTGTGTGACGGCGCACTTGGCGAGATCCTCTATATTTCTCAGATCTCAAGTGCAGCCTTGCAGCGGCGTGTGCAGCAGGGCCGCCTGTGAGCTGTGAAAGCGGTACAGCCGTGAACGGAACCGATCACACCGAAAGAGGAAATTGAAATTATGAGTATGAGTGAAGAAATGTTAGACCTGAAGGTCACCGAGACCTATGACGAAAGTCAGATCCAGGTGCTGGAGGGACTGGAAGCGGTCCGCAAGCGTCCGGGCATGTATATCGGCTCGACCTCAGAGCGCGGTCTGCATCATTTGGTGTATGAGATCGTTGATAACTCCATCGATGAGGCACTGGCAGGATATTGCACCCACATCGAAGTGATCATCGAAAAGGACGATGTCATCTCGGTGGCAGACAATGGGCGCGGCATCCCGGTCGGCATCCATCCGCAGATGGGCATCCCGACCCTGGAGGTCGTTTTGACCGTCCTGCATGCAGGCGGTAAATTCGGCGGAGACGGATATAAGGTTTCCGGCGGTCTGCATGGCGTGGGTTCTTCGGTCGTCAATGCGCTTTCCCTCTGGATGGAGGCTGAGGTGCGCGACGGCACACAGAAGCACATCATGCGCTTTGAGCGCGGAGAGACCGTCCGTCCCATCGAAGCAGTCCCCTGCACGGAAGAGTGTGGTACGACCATTCGTTTTCAGGCAGATCCGGAAATTTTTGAAACAACGGTCTATGATTATGAGACCCTGCTCAAGCGACTTCGGGAAGCCGCTTTCCTGAACGCCGGCATCCGCATCACGCTGTGCGATGAACGCGAGGAGGATGTGCGTGAGGATATCATGTACTATGAGGGCGGGATCCGGGAGTTCGTTTCCTTCCTGAACATGAACAAGACCCCGATCCATTCCGATGTCATCTACATGGAAGGGACCCGTGAAAACAGTATGGCTGAGGTCGCCATGCAGTATACCGATTCCTACAATGAAAGCATGATCTCCTTTGCCAATAACATCGAGACCACCGAGGGCGGCACCCATGAAACGGGCTTTAAGGCTGCTCTGACCAAGGTGCTCAACGATTATGGCAGAAAATATAATCTTATCAAGGAAAATGACAAGAACCTTTCCGGTGACGATGTGCGTGAAGGTTTGACCGTCATCATTTCGGTCAAGCTGCAGGAAGCACAGTTTGAAGGACAGACCAAGACAAAGCTGGGCAACAGCGATATGCGCACCCTGGTAGAGACCATGGTGGGCGAACGTCTGCCGATCTTTTTGGAGGAAAACCCGTCGGTTGCGCGTGTCATCATCGACAAGGCGCAGACGGCTTCCCGTGCGCGTGAGGCGGCACGCCGTGCGCGTGAGCTGACACGCCGCAAATCGGCGCTGGAGTCCAATTCCCTGCCGGGCAAACTGGCAGACTGTCAGGAGCGCGACCCCAACCTCACAGAGATCTATATCGTCGAGGGTGATTCCGCGGGTGGCTCTGCAAAGGAAGGGCGTGACCGCCGGTATCAGGCGATCCTGCCGCTCTGGGGCAAGATGCTCAACGTAGAAAAGGCGCGTCTCGACAAGGTATATGGAAACGAAAAACTCACCCCGATGATCACGGCATTCGGTGCAGGCTTCGGCGAGGATTTCGATGTATCCAAGCTGCGTTACGGCAAGATCATTTTGATGGCCGATGCCGATGTCGATGGCTCCCATATCCGTACCCTGCTGCTCACCTTCTTCTTCCGCTTCATGCGTCCGCTGATCGAGCAGGGACATGTCTATATCGCCCAGCCGCCGCTCTTCAAAAATGAAAAGGGCAAAAACGAAAAGACAAAGATCGTGCGTTATACCTATGATGAGGCGGAGCAGCGCCGTGTTCTGGCAGAGATGGGCGACGGCGTGCGCGTACAGCGCTACAAGGGTCTTGGTGAGATGGATCCCGAACAGCTTTGGGAGACCACGATGAATCCGGAAAATCGTATCCTTTTGCAGGTCACGCTGGAGGATGCAAGCATGGCAGACCAGACCTTCACCCTGCTCATGGGAGAAAAGGTCGAGCCAAGACGTGATTTTATCGAGAAGAATGCAAAGTATGTAGAAAATCTCGATGTATAAGAGAGCTTCTTTTCATAGAGACAGCGGGTTTGCGCTGTCCGATCCGATTTTGAAATGTCCTCTCACTGGAGGTACCAAATGAGTCAAGAATACGAAAATCAAACGATCAAGCCGGTCGATCTCGATCGGGAAATGCGTAAATCTTATATCGCTTATGCCATGAGCGTCATTGTGGGACGTGCACTCCCTGATGTACGCGACGGCCTCAAGCCGGTGCATCGCCGTATCCTCTATGCAATGTATGAGGACGGCTTGACTTCGGAAAAGCCGTTCCGCAAGTCGGCAACGACCGTCGGTAATGTGCTGGGCCGCTATCATCCACATGGAGATGCCTCGGTCTATGATGCGATGGTGCGTATGGCACAGCCGTTTTCCCTGCGCTATCCGCTGATCGATGGCCACGGCAACTTCGGTTCCATCGACGGCGATCCCCCGGCAGCATATCGTTATACCGAGGCACGCATGGCAAAGCTAGCCAATGCGATGCTGGCGGATATCAAGAAAGAGACCGTAGATTTTATCCCGAACTTCGACGAGGAGCGTAAGGAGCCGGTGGTACTTCCCTCTCGCTTCCCCAATCTGCTCGTCAACGGTTCTTCGGGTATTGCAGTTGGCATGGCAACCAATATCCCACCGCATAACCTCGGAGAGGTCATCGATGGCATTTGCTATGTGATCGACCATCCGGAAGCCGATCTCGAGGACCTTTGCGCCATCATCAAGGGACCGGACTTCCCCACCGGCGGCATCATTATGGGACGCGCGGGTATCCGTGCGGCATACGCCACCGGACGCGGTAAGATCAAGGTACGCGCACGCTGCGAGATCGAGGATATGCCGGGCACATCCAACCGCCAGCGGATCATCGTCACAGAGATCCCCTACATGGTCAATAAGGCGCGTCTGGTCGAATCCATCGCCAATCTGGTCAAGGATAAGCGGGTAGAAGGCATTTCAGATGTGCGAGACGAATCCTCCCGTGAGGGTATGCGAGTTGTCGTCGAGTGCAAGCGCGATGTCAATGCACAGGTGATCCTGAATCAGCTGTATAACTACACCCAGTTGCAGGATACCTGCTCCATGAATCATCTGGCACTGGTACCCATCCCACATGCAGGCGTCGATAAGGTACAGCCTAAGGTACTGTCTCTGCGTGAGATCATTGACTGGTATATCTCCTTCCAAAAAGATGTCGTTGCACGTCGGGTCAAGTTTGATCTCGATCGTGCGGCTGCGCGTGCGCATATCTTGGAGGGACTCAAGGTCGCGACCGATCAGGATAATATCGACCGCATCATCGCCATCATTCGGGCCTCGGGCTCGGAGGCGGAAGCCAAGGAGAATCTGTGCAAAGAGCCGTTCTGGATCGATCAGATCGCACTGCTTGGCATCACGGACGGATCGGAACATTTTGAATTCCATCTGGATGACGCACAGGCACAGGCGATCGTAGATATGCGTCTGGGACGTCTTTCCGGTCTGGAGCAGCAGAAGCTCAATGAGGAATATGCAGAGATCGAGGGACGGATCGCCTCCTTCCACGAGATCCTGTCCACAGATGAAAATATTTTGACGGTCGTGAAGGAAGAACTGCGTGAGCTGCGTGCAGGATACGCAGATGAACGCCGTACTGAGATCGCCGCCGTTGCAGATGATCTCGATATCGAGGATCTGATCGAGGAACAGGATTGCACCTACACCCTTACGCAGGCAGGCTATATCAAGCGTATGCCGACCTCGGCTTATCGCGCACAGCGGCGCGGTGGGCGTGGCGTCAATGCAATGTCTACCCGTGACGAGGATTTCGTGCGCCATGTCTTTACGGCTTCTACACACGATCATATCTTGTTCTTCTCCAATCTGGGCAAGGTCTATAAGCTCAAGGGCTATCAGATCCCAGAGGCAGGCCGCACCGCAAAGGGACAGAACATCGTAAATCTCTTGGAAATCGAGCAGGGCGAAAAAATTACCGCAATGTTTGCGATTCGAGAGTTTACAAACGATAAATATATGGTATTTGTCACAAAGCAGGGTGTGATCAAGCGCGTTGTGCTCAGTGATCTGCAGAACATCCGCAAGGTCGGTCTGCGTGCGCTCAGCTTGGGCGAGGGCGACCTGCTGGTCGATGTGCGCCTGACAGATGGCTTGGAGAATATCCTCATTGCGACCCATCAGGGGCGTGCGATCACATTCGATGAAACGGAAGTGCGTGCAATGGGTCGGCAGGCCGCTGGTGTACGCGGCATCCGTCTGAGTGAAGGCGACTATGTCGTTGGTGCTGCGCGTGCGCGGCAGGGGGCACAGGTGCTCTCCATCACGGAAAACGGATATGGGAAGCGGACGCCAGTCGAGGAATTTACTGTGCATCACCGTGGCGGCGGCGGCATTTTGCTGCACGGGCTTACGGAGAAGACCGGATATATCGCCGGGATCGCAGTGGTCGATCCGGAGAACGATCTCATGATCATGACCGATGATGGGGTCATGATCCGTGTAGCGGTAGAAGATATCCGTCAGTGCGGACGAAACAGTCAGGGCGTGATCGCTATGCGTACCGGTGAGAATGTGCGTGTCATTTCGATCGCGCGGACCGATCCGGAGCCGGAAGCAGAACCGGAAGAAACAGAGGAAGCCGCTGAATAAGCAGTCCGACTGAATAGACTACAGCAAGGGGCCAGACCGATTGGGGTCTGGTCCCTGTTTTTTTGAAAAAAACGATGCCAATTCAGGAAAAAAATCGCAAATGAAAGCCAACATTGTATAAAATGAACAAAAAAACATCAAGAATGCATCCAAATTGGTATAAAACTCAAATAAAAAGAACTTGTTCCACGCAGAAAATCGGCTTATAATTGTCTGTGTTGCGAAGAAGGGTCCGAGGCAGATGGTATGTGTGTTTGCCGGAGACAAAACAACGCACAGAAGGGAGATAAAAAAGATGCAGTCTTATGAATTTTTGCTCATCATTGCAGTGATCCTGCTTTCGACCAAGGTGTTTGGACTCATTTCCGAGCGCGTCCACATGCCGCAGGTCGTTGGTGCATTGCTTGCGGGTGTCGTACTCGGCCCCTCGGTTCTGGGACTCGTGCAGGAAACGGATTTTCTGCTCAAGACGTCGGAAATCGGCGTTATCATTTTGATGTTCATGGCAGGTCTGGATACGGATCTGGAAGAACTGAAAAAAACCGGTGTGGCCTCCTTTGTGATCGCCCTCATCGGTGTTGTGGTGCCGCTTGCGGCAGGTACGGTCCTGTATTTGGGATTCTTCCCCAATGCCGGAGATCCGTTGCATCTGCTCAAGGCACTGTTTATCGGCGTTGTGCTGACCGCAACCTCGGTTTCGATCACGGTCGAGACCCTGCGAGAAATGGGGAAGCTCAAGGGTAAGGTCGGTACCGCGATCTTAGGCGCTGCGATCATCGACGATATCATGGGTATCATCGTGCTGACGCTGGTATCCGGTATGACCGATCCGAATGTAAATCCGCTGTCTGTCATTGCGCGTATCGTTGCATTCTTCGTCCTGCTGGTCGTTGTTGGACTGGTGATGTACCGCCTGTTCCGTGCGATCACACGGGAATGGAGCAATCATCGCCGTGTTGCGATCTATGCACTTTCCTTCTGCCTGATCATGGCATTCGTTGCCGAGCATTATTTCGGCATTGCAGATATCACGGGCGCATATTTTGCCGGCCTGATCCTGTGTAACCTGATGGAAGCACGCGAATATATCAACAAGAAAATGAATATCGTGTCCTACATGATCTTTTCTCCGATCTTCTTTGCCTCGATCGGCATCAAGACCGAGCTGCACGGCATGACAGCGAACCTGCTGTGGTTCTCACTGGTGCTGCTCGTGGTTGCGATCCTGACCAAGATCATTGGCTGTGGTCTGGGTGCAAAGCTCATGAAGTTCAGCTGGACGGATTCCCTTTCGATCGGTCTTGGCATGGTATCCCGTGGTGAGGTCGCGCTGATCGTGGCACAGAAGGGCGCGCAGGCTGGTCTGGTGGACAGCCACCTGTTCCCGCCGATCGTTTTGATGGTCATTGTGACAACGCTCATCACGCCGATCCTGCTCAAGCTGTTCATGAAGGATCCCGAAGGGCCTGCACCGGAGATCCGTCACAATCACATTTGATGGACGCAATGACATATCCTATGCTTTTCTGACTGGAACTTTCTGAAAAATCATGCTATAATAATGCAGGTAATGAATTGGATTGGATATTGAAATCCTTTTTCACAGGAGGAAAGTTACATGGATCTCAAAAAAGTGTTTCCAGTGCTGACGCTTGTTCTGGGACTTGCAGGCGGTGTCCTGCACGGACTGGATCTGGCCAAAGGCTACGATACCGCCGGACTGCCGGCTGGGACCCCCTGGTTCAAGCTGTTGAGCATTCTGGCAGTGGCAGCGGTACTGCTCTGCATCATCTGTGCGCGTCAGTATCGGCAGACCAGTGATAAGTATCAGGCATTTGAAGCCTATCTGTGCGGCGGAGGCGATGCGCATAAGATGGCAGCCGTCCTCTGTGCGGCGGTCTTTGCGCTCTGCGGATTGTTTGGACTGTACACGACTGCTGTACATCTGATCGATCTGTCCATGTTCGAGCGTGTCACCCTGATCCCTCTCTATCTGCTTGCGCTGCTGTCCTGTCTCGCGTTCGTTCGTGTGGGCAGTCATGCAGCAGCAGGGATCGCGTCGGAGCAGTCGGCAAATCTGGTCTTCGTTCCGGCATTTTGGGCGGCACTCGATATGGTCAATACCTTTAAGGTCAATGGCAGTACCCCTTTGGAGGGACAGTTTATGTTTGAGCTGCTGGCTGCAATGAGCCTGCTTTGCGCGCTCAATGCCTATGCACGTTTTCTGTTCGCCCTGCCCCGTCCGCGTTTGCTGGCTGGCTTTGCCGGACTGGGCGTTGTATTCGGTCTGACCAGTGGTGCAGGCAGTCTGATGGCATGGCTCATGGGAAGCGAGCTTGTGGAGGTATCCTTCCTGCCGCGTGCCGGATGCTATATTGCCTGTGCGCTGTGGCTTGCATACCAGCTCACACGCATGGCGGTCTCTACCGAACCGGAAGGTCCTGCCCTGCGCAGAAAAAAACAAACCGCACAATAAAAAAGATCGACCCGCTCTTACGAGCGGGTTTTCTTGAATAGAAATTTGATTGGATTCTCAACATAAGATCAGGAGGCTTTTGATTTCATGAAACAGGTGACGATTTATACGGATGGTGCATGCTCAGGCAATCCGGGACCCGGCGGATGGGGCGCGATCCTGCAATATGGTAAGGCGGAAAAAGAGATCTCAGGCGGAGATGCCATGACGACCAATAACCGCATGGAGCTGATGGGAGTGATCGCGGCTCTGGAGCTCCTGCGGGAGCCCTGTCAGGTCGATCTCTATTCGGATTCCAAGTATGTGATCGACAGCATCACAAAAGGCTGGGTAAAGGGCTGGAAGGCGCGTGGCTGGAAGAAGGCGGATAAGTCCCCTGCCAAGAATGTGGAGCTGTGGGAGCGTCTGCTCGTATTGCTGGATGTGCATCAGGTGACGTTCCATTGGGTCAAGGGGCATGCGGACAATCCGTACAACAATCGCTGTGATGAACTTGCTGTCGCGGAGTGGAAGAAACGAAAACAGAGTTGACTTGGTTTTGTACCATTCCTCGAAAGAAGCCGGATGCCATGGTGCAGAAGTTTTTTCGCTGTGTGAGATTCTATCGAGTTTGTCCTGCATTTTTTGAAAAAAGATTACAGTTTGTTGATAATCGTTAAAAATTTATGCAAGTATATTTTGGTTATCCTGCAAAATAAGCGAAATACCTATTGACGAAAAAGGGTTTTGCGAGTATGATAAAATCAGGAATGAATTGGAGCGCAGAATACGCATTGTTCGGGTTTGCGCAGCATCATCCCGCTGCTGTCTGGACTGATTGGGCGGCATGGTAAGGAGGACCTGTAATGAATCGATTTTTGAAAAAATTCACATGGACGCCTGCACTGGCTGATGTGCTGGAAGAATGTAAGGGCGTTTTCGTACCGACCACCAAACAGGAACTGTATGAGATGGTCTTTGGCACCGGCCGTTCCGGAAAATATGATGTTGTTTATGATGTTGCCGGCCGCGGTGAAGTCTGTGAAGCGACTGTCGTTCGCGCAAAAAATGCAGTCGTTGTAAACTATCCGGAGGACTATATGCGCCGCCGTGATCCGGATTGCATGCGGATTGGTGACGATAAGCCGACCGATAAGCCGCGCTTCTCTGATGTCTATGGATATAGCTTCGACAAGTGCAAGGAAGAAACCTATGCATGGCTCAAGACACAGGAGCTCATCGTGATGCCGTTCAATGCAGGCGGCAACCAGTACGGCTATGGCTCCATGCTCATTTGTCCGCGCAATGCAGCCTTCTTTGCATACGCGATGGCAAATCTGCAGGGCTTCGTTTCTGCGGAGGAATCCGAGGGCTTTGCGCCGCGCTCCATCGTATATGTAGCGCCCCCCTTCCGTCATACGCATTTTGATGGCCGTCAGGTCGTTGTCCACAATCGTCTGGACGACTGCCATGAGGTCTTTGCATACAATCTGTATCCCGGCCCCTCTGCAAAGAAGGGTGTCTATTCCGTGCTGCTCGATATCGGTGAGCATGAGGACTGGGTGACTGCACACGCTTCCTGCGGCCGACTGGTCACACAGTATGACAATGAGCTGGTCATCATGCATGAGGGCGCATCCGGCGGCGGTAAGAGTGAGATGCTTCAGGACGTTGCACGCGACGAGGACGGCAGCGTGCTCCTCTCCACCAATACCATCACCGGAGAAAAGACCATGCTGCATATCGGCAGCACCAGCCATATCGAGCCGGTCTGCGACGACATGGCGACCTGTTATCCGAGCCTCCAGAATGACAGCGGCAAGCTGGTCCTCGTTGATGGTGAGGACGGCTGGTTCCTGCGCATGGACGGCGTGACCCATTACGGCTGTGATCCGATCTATGAGCGCATCTGCACCGAGCCGGATGAGCCGCTGGTATTTTTCAACATTCAGGGCGTGGTTGGCGCGACCAGCCTGATCTGGGAGCACTCGCTCGATTCCAACGGCAAGCCCTGCCCCAACCCGCGTGCCATCGTACCGCGTTCCAAGGTGCCGCATATCGTGGATGAACCGGTCGAGGTCGATATCCGCTCCTTCGGCACGCGTATGCCACCCTCTACCCGTGAGAACCCGAACTATGGCATCATGGGCATGATGCACTTTATCCCGCCTGCACTGGCTTGGATGTGGCGTCTGGTCGCACCGCGCGGCTTTAAGAATCCGTCCATCGTTGGCGGCGGTGAGCTCAAGAGTGAGGGCGTAGGCTCTTACTGGCCCTTTGCGACCGGTCTGCGCGTCAAGCAGGCAAACCTCCTGCTCGATCAGATCGTGAAATGCCCCAATACACGTTATGTCCTGATCCCGAACCAGCACATCGGTGTATACCGTGTTGGATTTGCGGCAGAATGGATCAGCCGTGAATGGCTGGCACGTCACAATGGCCATATCAAGAGAGATAAGCTGGAGCCGGCACGCTGTCCGCTGCTCGGCTATGCCCTCAAGGAAATGGTCATCGAGGGACAGCCGATCCGTTCCAAGTATCTGCGTACCGAGACACAGGATCGTCTGGGTAAGGATGGTTATGATGCAGGTGCCAAGATCCTGACCGATTTCTTCGCCAAGGAACTCGATAAGTTCTATACCGATGACCTCGATCCGTTGGGTCGCGAGATCATCGACTGCTTCCGCAATGGTGGTACCATTGAGGATTACTGCAAGATCACACCGATCAAGCTGTAAGCTGAAAATTCGATTTGCCGCAGGGTTCTTAGGGCCCTGCGGCTTTTTCTTCGATTTACACGGCAAGGCAGGCGTGTTATAATCAACCTGAACGGGTGATCCATCACCCGATCCGAGAAAAGGTGGATTTTTTATTATGATACAAATCAAAGACAAGACACAGTGCTGCGGCTGTACGGCTTGTGAGGCGGTCTGTCCGCAAAACTGTATTCACTTTCATCGCGATGCAGAGGGCTTTGCCTACCCCGAGGTAGACATGGAGCTCTGCATCGGCTGTGATGCCTGTGAGGGGGTCTGTCCGTGCCTCAATCGCACCAAGAACCCACCCGAGCCGCAGGCAATGGCGATCCGTGCAAAGGACAATGCATTGCGCCTGTTTTCCTCCTCCGGCGGCGTGTTTTCCCTGCTTTCAACGGATATTTTACAGCAGGGCGGCGCGGTCTGCGGCGCGGTATTTGACGAGGATTTTCGCGTACACCATACGATCGTATGGGACGAGACCGGCGTGGAAGGGATGCGCGGTGCAAAATATGTGCAGTCTGACCTTGCAGACACCTTCCGTCAGATCCGCGATCTGGCAGACAATGGCGTTCCGGTGCTGTTTTCGGGTACTCCCTGCCAGACGGAGGGGCTGCGCAGATATCTGGGGGCAGATGCAGACAAGGTACTGACCTTGGCGATCGTATGCCACGGTGTGCCCTCCCCGAAGATCTGGGAAAAGAACCTCAAGGAGCTTGGCATGGTGACCGATGTACGCTTCCGTGATAAGCGGGATAGCTGGAAGCATTATGCGACCAATTATCTGGTCAATGGCAAGGAGATCTTCCGTCCGGTGATGCAGGACCCGTATATGAAGGGCTTTTTACGCGATCTGTATAACCGTCCTTCCTGTACCGATTGTCCAGCCAAGACAGGCGGCTATGCCGATCTGACATTGGGTGATTTCTGGGGGATCGAAAAGATCCTGCCGGAGCTGGACGATGACAAGGGCACTTCGGTCGTGCTCATCCAGACCGAGCGGGGGCGGCAGGCGATCGCAAAGCTGGCAGACCGCGTGGAGAGCAAAGCCGTACCGTTTGCCGATGCCGTGCGGTACAATCCGGCGATCACGACTTCGGCGCACGATCACCCGCAGCGGGCGGAGGCGTGGAAGCGTCTGGAACAGGAACCGCTTGCCGCTGTTGTGGCAGACTATACCAAGGAAAGCACTGTGCACAAGCTCAAAAGCATTGCAAGGCGTCTGCTTGGCAGAAAATAAGAAAAATAAGCATGAAAAAACCCTTTCGCGAAAGCGAAAGGGTTTCTCATTTTGCAAATTACACGATCAGAGCGAATTAGCCCTGAGAGATCGCACCTACCGGGCAAGCACCAGCGCAAGTACCGCAGTCAACACAAGCGTCAGCGTTGATTACGTACTGGCCGTCACCCTCAGCGATTGCGCCTACCGGGCACTCGCCTGCGCAAGAACCACAGCTGATGCAAGCTCCAGAAATTACGTATGCCATTATGATTGCACCTCCAATTCAAATTACATCTTTATTTTATCATAAGTTTCAAAAAAGGCAAGTGTTTTGGGCAATGTTAGCCATATACAACTTATTTGGATGAAAAAAGTTCGAAAATCAGCGGTTTTTTCAGGCGACAGGCGGGGTATCCTAAGAATAGGAAGCCCAATCGATCAGAACGATAAAAAACAGAGAAAAAATGAGATAACAGGAGAAAACAAGAGCATATATAGGATTAGATCGATGTAAGCTTGGATAAAGGTCAGGAAAGGTCAAAAATTTCTCTTGCATTTTTCCGGCGAAGGATTATAATAAAGATCAGAAGGTCAGGAAAGGTCAGAGAATGAAAGAGAAAGACCTGACCAAATCGAAATCGAGGTGTCATATATGAAGATGTCAGATACCATTGCCGCATTCATATTGGATTGTCTGTCCGATGGCGGCGGTGTGGCAGAGCTGCAGCGGCGTGGACTTGCAGAGCGGTTCTCCTGTGTGCCCAGCCAGATCAACTATGTGATCGAGACCCGATTCACACCGGAAAATGGGTATCTGGTCGAGTCTCGCCGCGGCGGCGGCGGATATATCCGCATCGTGCGTGTGCAGGACGATAAGCAGCGGATGCTGCTGGAGGCGGCGCGTGCCGTGGGCGGACAGCTGAGCCAGAATGAGGCGGCGCGGCTGCTGCGATCGTTCCTCTCCATCGGCTTGCTCACACCGCGCGAGGGGGCACTCCTCATGGGTGCCTGCTCGGACGGTGCGCTCTCGGAGGTCTCCCCTGCCGACCGTGACCGCCTGCGTGCCGCGATCTTCCGGTGCGCCGTGATGGGAATTACGACCTAAAGTAATGATTTTGAATAAAAGGAGTTGACCGTTTATGTTGTGTCAGAATTGTAATCAGAATGAAGCGACCATGTATTGGAAACAAACCATCAATGGTCAAACCAAAGAAATGCATTTATGCCCAGCGTGTGCAAAGCAGCTGGGACAAACATTCCAAAGTCCGTTCAACGGCTGGTTTGAAGATCCGTTTTTCACCCATACCCCCCTCTTTTCCGTTCCGTTCGGTCAGGTCTCCCAGTTGGGCGGCGGACAGCGATGTCCGACCTGCGGTATGACCGAATCCGAATTGCAGCGCACGGGACGCGTGGGATGTGCGGATTGTTATCATACCTTTGAGTCCATCCTGACGCCGTATATCCGCAAGCTGCATGGTGCGACGGCACATGTCGGAACGGCACCCTGTACCCAGAGCCCTGCGCAGCCGGTACAGAGCCAGACCGCGGAACTCAAAAACAAATTGGATGCCGCGATCAAACAGGAAAATTATGAAGAAGCGGCTCGCCTGCGGGACGAGATCCGCCGATTGGAGGGACAGGATCATGCGTAACTTTGCAATTCAGGGCGGCTTTTCCGGTCTTGCCGCTTCGACCCGCGTGCGTTTGGCGCGGAATGTCAAGGGATATCCGTACCGGAACCTGACACCGGGACAGCTCGACGAGATCGCGCATCAGGTGTGGGATGCGTTGCAGACCGCACCGGCGGTCTCCAAGGGACTGACGATGACCGATGTGCGTGCAGGCAGCCGTGAGGCGATGCAGCTCATTGAAAAGCACATGATCTCTCCGGCATTTGCACAGCATGGCGGCAAGCTCATCGCCTCGGAAACCGGCGATATCGCCATCATGCTGGGCGAGGAAGACCATATCCGGTTGCAGGTCATGGGTACCGGTCTGTGCCCGAAGGAGTGTATGGAGACGGCACGGCGGCTCGCCGATCTGATCGCCTCCCGCGTTTCCTTTGATTACAGCGACCAGCTGGGCTATCTCACCGCCTGCCCGTCCAATCTGGGAACCGGCTTGCGCGTGTCCGTCATGCTGCATCTGCCTGTCCTGACCGAATCGGGCGCGGTCGAGCGTATGATCGCTTGGGCGGCACGGCAGGGCTTTGCCGTGCGCGGTGCGTATGGTGAGGGTAGCAATGCCGCAGGCGGCTTCTATCAGCTGTCCAACCAGATCACCTTGGGACTGAGCGAAGATGCCATTGTAGAAAAGCTCATCGCCGCCGCGACCGAAGTGATCGATCAGGAAAAGAAGGCGAGAGAACAGGTGCGCACCGCAAATGAAGATGCCCTGTTCGACCGGATCGCAAGAGCAGCAGGCACGCTGCGTCATGCACGCCTGCTCTCCTCCGAGGAAGCGGCGCGCTGTATTTCCGATGTCCTCATTGGCTTGCAGATGGGCTATCTGTCCGGTGTATCCGCACAGACCCTCATCGATGCCGAGCAGGATACCCGACCGGCACTCATTGCAGGCGAGCCGGGGGCGCGGGATCGCATCCGTGCGGAACGCCTGCGCCGAGATACTGCCGCATTACAGATCAATGAATAAAAAAGTAAGTTCACCTGAAAGGGGTGTTTGATATGTTTTTTCACAATCGTTTTACCGACCGTGCTTCGGCTGCGCTCCAGCTTGCGCAGGAGACCGCCGGACGCATGGGGCATAATTATGTAGGCTCCGAGCATTTGCTCGATGGACTTTTATTAGAGGGCGGAGGGCTTGCCTATCGCATCCTGACCGATGCAGGCGTTACGACCGAGGCGGTAGAGGAGCAGATCGAAAAGCAGATCGGCTTTGGCACACCCGATCCGAGTGCGCCGCAGGGCTTGACACCGCGCACCAAACGCGTTGTCGAGCTTGCGGTTGCCAGTGCCGCACAGCTGGGACACAGCTATGTCGGGACAGAGCATCTGCTGTTTGGTATTTTGCGAGAGGGACAGAATGTAGCCATCTCGATCCTTGCTGCAATGGGCATCGATCCGGCTGTCCTGCTCCAGACACTCGCACAGAAGATGGGCGAAAAGGGCGAGTCCAACCAGAACACAGGCGCACAGGAGCGCGGTTCGTCGGGCGGCGGCAAGGCACTTGCACAGTATGGCAAGGATCTGACGCAGGAGGCCCGCGACGGCAAGCTCGATCCGGTCATTGGCAGACAGGACGAGATCGACCGTGTGATCCAGATCCTGTCCCGCCGTACCAAGAACAATCCGGCACTTATCGGAGATCCGGGTGTTGGTAAGACCGCAGTTGCAGAGGGACTTGCCCAGAAGATCGCCGCAGGCGATGTGCCGGATAACCTCAAAAACAAGCGGCTGATCGCGCTCGACCTCACAGGAATGATCGCAGGGGCAAAGTACCGCGGCGAATTTGAGGAGCGCATCAAAACCGTACTCAAAGAGCTGAAAAAGGCACAGGATGTGATCCTGTTCATCGATGAATTGCACATGATCGTTGGGGCTGGTGCAGCAGAGGGCGCAGTCGATGCGGCAAATATCCTGAAACCGGCATTGGCACGCGGAGAGATCCAGATCATTGGTGCGACCACATTGGACGAGTACCGCAAGCATATCGAAAAGGATGCCGCTTTGGAGCGCCGTTTCCAGCCGGTCACGGTCAATGAGCCGTCTCCGGAGGACGCCATTGCGATCCTCAAGGGGCTGCGCGACCGTTATGAAGCACATCATGGCATTCAGATCTCGGACGAAGCCATCGAAGCGGCTGTCAAGCTGTCCGTGCGCTATGTTTCGGGCAGACAGCTTCCGGATAAGGCGATCGACCTTGTGGATGAAGCATGTTCCCGTGTGCGTATGCGTGCCATGACACCACCGGATACCCTCAAGGCAGCAGAGGACGCACTGCATGCACTGAGCGCACAAAAGGACGAGGCAGTCCGTGCGCAGGACTACGAGCGGGCGGCGAAGCTGCGCGATGAGGAAAGCAAAAAGAAAGATGAGATCGCTGCTGAGCGCAAGGCGTGGGACGACAGCAAGGCCTCTGCCAAGGGAGCCGTGACACCGGAGGACATTGCAGAGGTCATTGCAGGCTGGACAGGGATCCCGGCGGCACGTCTGACAGAGGACGAGGGCGAACGCCTGCTGCATCTGGAAGATACCCTGCATGCGCGTGTCATCGGGCAGGATGAGGCGGTCAGTGCCGTTTCTCGTGCCATTCGCCGTGGGCGTGTCGGGCTGCGCGATCCCAAGCGTCCGATCGGTTCCTTTATCTTCTTAGGGCCGACGGGTGTTGGCAAAACCGAGCTGTGCAAGGCACTTGCGCAGTCCATGTTTGGAGATGAAAACGCGATGCTGCGTTTTGATATGTCCGAATATATGGAAAAACACAGTGTTGCGCGTATGATCGGCTCGCCTCCGGGCTATGTGGGATATGACGAGGGTGGTCAGCTGACCGAGAAAGTCAGAAGAAAACCCTATTCGGTCATTCTGTTTGATGAGATCGAAAAGGCACATCCCGATGTGTTCAATATCCTGCTGCAAATTTTGGAGGATGGACAGCTGACAGACGGTCAGGGACGCAAGGTGGACTTTAAAAATACGGTGCTCATCATGACTTCCAACATTGGCGCACAGAAGATCACCGGAAAGAATCGCAAGACGCTTGGATTCGGCGGCGATACACCGTCTGACAGCGAGCCGAGCTTTGAGGAGATCAAGAAGGAAGTGCTGGCGGATCTCAAGGAAGCATTCCGTCCGGAGCTCATCAACCGTATCGATGAGATCATCGTATTCAATCGTCTGACTGAGGAGGAGATCGGAAAGATCGCAGACAGTATGCTGCGTCAGGTGGCAGACCGCATGGACGAGATGGAGCTGACGATGGAGTGGACAGATGGCGCACGCGCCCATCTCGTGAAGGCTGGCTTTGACCCTGTCTATGGCGCAAGACCCCTGCGCCGTGCGATCCAGTCCGAGGTCGAGGATCTGGTTGCGGAGGATTTCCTGCGCGGCACGATTAAACGCGGAGAGCATGTCATGCTGGACGAACAGGATGGCAAGCTGATGCTAAATGTAGTCGAAAATAAGTGAAGATGACAAAAAGAGGTGCTCTTGCACCTCTTTTTGTGTTGAGAGAGTTTACTTGGATTTTATTTTACCGCAGAAGTATTTTGAGAGGTTTCGGTGTAACGACCAACAGACTTGATATCGAAAGGAGATTTGCCCTGGATCTTTTCGATTTCGGAGTTTGGGC
>JARIAV010000060.1 GCA_029257685.1 Butyricicoccus sp. | reverse complement strand
GGTCAGGCACTGTTCCTGTCCTCACGGGACTTGCAGATCGGACGCGGAGAGCCGGTACAGGATACGGCGCGTGTCCTCTCACGCTATCTCGATGGCATCATGATCCGTACCTTTGAACAGCAGGAGGTCGAAGATCTTGCGCAGTACGGTTCCATCCCGATCATCAACGGTCTGACCGACTTTGCCCATCCCTGTCAGGTGCTTGCAGACCTCATGACCATCCGTGAAAAATATGCCTCTTTGGAGGGCATCAAGCTCGCATACATCGGGGACGGCAACAATATGACAAACTCCCTTATCGTAGGCGGTCTGAAAACAGGCATGAAGATCGCTGCTGCCTGTCCGGAAGGATATCAGCCGGATGCGAGCGTACTGGAATTTGCAAAGGGCGATCCAAACTTTATGCTGACCACCGATCCCATGGAGGCCGTACAGGACGCCGATGTCGTGTACACAGACACTTGGGCATCTATGGGACAGGAGAGCGAAAAGGAGGCACGCGCGAAGGTATTCGCCGGATATCAGGTCAACGATGCCCTCATGGCTGCCGCACACGAGGGTGCCATGGTACTGCACTGTCTGCCTGCATACCGCGGACAGGAGATCACGAACGAAGTATTCGAAGCCCATGCCGACGAGATCTTTGAAGAAGCCGAAAACCGGCTCCACGCCCAGAAGGCCGTGCTGGTAAAGCTGCTCGGATAAACAAAAGCGTCTGCCGCGCGATGTTGCGGCAGACGCTTTTTTCTTAAAGCAGATCTTTTTTCTTCATGAATACCCATGCACCGATGCAACCGATGAATGCAATGATGACGGGCACCCACCACCACTTCGCAAGCGGCAGGGCATTGCCCAGAATATTCATGCCATAAAATCCGAAGATGATATTGGGGATGGTCATAAAGATGGTGATGATGGTCAGCACCTTCATGATGCTGTTCATATCGTTCGATACAACGGAAGAATAGGCTTCTCGTGTACCGCTGACGATACTGGAGTAAATGGTCGCCATCTCATTTGCCTGACGGATCTCAATGAGCGCGTCCTCGAGCAGATCGCGGTCGTCCTCATAGAGCTTGAGCACACGGCCGCGCAGCACCTTCTCCATCGTGACTTCATTGGATTTGAGGGAAGCCGAGAAATAGACAAGGGACTTGGACAAGCCAAGCAGCCGGAACAGTTCTTCGTTTTTGAGGGATTCGTAGAGATGGTTCTCGATGTGGGTAAAGTCACGCTCGATCATGCGCAGGTTGCGCAGGAACAATCCGGCGACACGCAGAAGGATCTGGAGCACCAGACGGGTACGAAGTGCCGTATGGATATCGCGCACCTTGTTCTGTGCGATGCCGCGCAGAACAGCGGTATCCTGCAAACAGACCGTGATGATCGTATCCGGCAGGACGACGATCCCCATAGGCAGGGTGCCGAAGATCTTGGCTTCATCCTGCTCTACATTGCTCTCCTCCACCGTTGGGATATCCACGATCAGGAGCGTCTGGTCTTCCTCGACCTCCACACGGGAGCTTTCCTCCGGGTCGAGCGCTGCACGCAGAAAATCTTCTTCTACGTTGTGAGTTTCTAAGATAAGTTTGATCTCATCCGATGACGGGCGCACCAGATTGATCCAGCATCCGGATTCAAATGCTGGGACCTGTGCCACGCGTCCTGCATCAGACTTGAAATATTCAATCATACGCAAACCGCCTTTCAGCAGCGGTCAGCTTGGATCCGTGACACGCTGCAAACCATATTTCCGTTTTCGACTCGGTTCAGGGCTCACAGCCCATCACATCCTTTCTATGGGATCGATTCCACGCGGCAAAAACAGCCCCCTCGAGGGCTGTTTTTACTTGTGTGAATTAGTTATTGTGATTGAAGATATCGATGATGGCTTTGAACGCATCATCCTCGATCTCAGACTGGGTCGGGGTGTGCGGCAGCGGCTGCTGGAATACCTGCGGCTGCTCCTGCGGAGCCTGTACCGGCTCTGCGATCGGGGCTGCTGGTGCCATCGGTGCCGCCTGTACCGTGGGGTTCGGCTGCTGCGCACGGAATGGGCTCTGGAAGCTGCTCTGTACAGCCGGAGCACCCTGCGGTGCAAAGTTCGGGTTGATGCCGGCAACGGTCTTGCCGTCCAGACCCTTTGCAGACTCCGGAACATTGTCAAAGCCGGTCGCGATGACAACGACGCGCAGCTCGTCATCCAGCTCCTCGTCGATGGAAGCACCGAAGATGATATGCGCTTCCGGATGTGCAGCGGCCTGTACCATGCCGGCAGCGGTCTCGATCTCGTCCAGACCGATATCAGAGGAACCGCTGATGGACAGGATGATGCCACGCGCGTTATCAATGGAAGTTTCAAGCAGCGGGCTGGAGATCGCCATCTGTGCAGCCTCGGAAGCCTTGTCCTTGCCGGTTGCCGCGCCCGTACCGATATGTGCAAAGCCTGCATCCTTCATGACCGAGGTCACGTCTGCAAAGTCGAGGTTGATGAGGCCCGGCACGGTGATGAGCTCGGAGATATTGGCAACGGCCTGACGCAGAACGTTGTCTGCGATCTCGAATGCGTTCTTGAAAGTGATCTTCTGCTCGGAAACGAACTTCAGGCGTTCGTTCGGGATGATGACCAGAGAGTCTACGTTCTCGCGCATGTTCTCGATGCCATAGAGCGCCTGATCGAGACGCTTCTTGCCCTCGAAGGCAAACGGACGGGTCACAACGCCGATGGTGAGCATCCCCATGGAGCGTGCGATCTCGGCAACGACCGGTGCCGCACCGGTACCGGTACCGCCGCCCATACCGGCGGTGATGAATACCATGTGTGCGCCCTCAAGCGCTGCTGCGATCTCATCCTTGCTCTCCTCGGCCGCCTTCTGTCCGCGCATCGGGTCGGAACCTGCGCCCTGTCCCTTGGTGATCTTCTCACCGATCTGGATCTTGATCGGTGCGAGGGAATACTGAAGTGCCTGCTTATCTGTATTGATGGCGATGAATTCAACGCCCTGAATGCCATTTGAGATCATGCGGTTGACTGCGTTGTTACCGCCGCCGCCGATGCCAACTACCTTGATATTGACTACATTATCAAGTCCTGCTTCAAACTGAAATCCCATATTGCCGTCCTCCGTGTTTGTATTCGAAATTTTTCCTTATTTCCATATCTTGAAATCTTGATTCATGCACAGTTTTCAACGCGGGGCGCATTGCCCCTATTTCTTTCCATTTTACAGCTTTTCCGCTTATTTTGCAAGATGTTACTGCTGACTTTGTAAAAAAACTTACATTTCCTCACGACAGCAGCAGACAGTATTTTCCTTTTACAGCGCGGAGCAAACTCTACCTTGTCGGTTTATTCCTCATCTTCTT
>JARIAV010000037.1 GCA_029257685.1 Butyricicoccus sp. | reverse complement strand
CCAACGATCTTCATGTATTTTACACTCCGCTTTCCGTTGCGGCACAGGTGTGCCGCACTCCTTGCCAAATGAGGGCATTGCGCGCCGCCATCGTATCCGGATGGATCAGCTTCCCACGTTCGAGCAGGTCATAGAGCGAATGATCGAAGCAATAAAGCAGTGCCTCGTCTATATCCGTCTCTGCCAGCCTTCTCGCCGGCTCTACGCCGTCAAAATCGCGGGTCTCCTCAATATAATCGGCAAGATAAATGATTTTATCCAACAAAGTCATATCCGCCCGACCGGTCGTATGATAAGCGATCGCATCCACGATCTCCGGATCGGCGTCATACTCTGCCCGAGCGATCGCCGCCGCGGTTTTTCCGTGCAGCATTTTCCACTCGATTTTTTCGATATCACAGGGTATTATACCGTATTTGTCGCATAAATACAACTGTTCTTCCTTAGAAAGTCGTTTGGTGATGTCATGCAGGAGCGCTGCAAAGCCCGCTTTCTGCACGTCTCCGCCAAATCGCTCGGCGAGCATCCGCGCCGCTTTTTCACACCCGAGCGTATGCGTATAGCGATAGCCGGACAAATGAGATAGGATGGACTGTCTTTCTGATTCTGTGTATCGCATAACAAGATCCGCCTTTCAAACTGTATTTTCAGCATATCGAAACGGTATTCCCTGCCGCTCTCCATGCTTTTTCAGCCAAAAACTTTCTGATACAATCGGTTCTGCCGGATATATGACGCGACCGCCGGAGGGGTCAGGGTCTCAAACGCCCCCTGCTGCCGCACATCAGTCGAGGAGATCGGGAGCACAGGGCATCTGACCAGTGTCACACGCGCGCCCAAGGTCTCCCGCAGCACATCTGCCTTTGCTTCCAGTGTCGGGAAATCCTCCGCACCGCGTGCAATTGCGGCGATCCCTGCCAGACGCACGATCTCGTCGGGGGCACGCCACGAGCGGTCAAAGGACAACAGCATGTCCGTCCCTACAATGAGGGTCAGGTCGTCCTCTCCGCTTTCATGCAGGGCGCGCAGCGTATCCACCGTATAGCTCGCGCCGCCGCGCCGGATCTCCACATCACAAAATTCTGCCCACGGGTATGGCTCCGTCATCAGGCGTACCATGTCGCATCGCTGTGCCGTTGTCGCGCTGCCCGCTGGCAGCTGTTTGTGGGGCGGCAGGTTGGTGGGGATAAAGAGGACACGCTCCAGCCCCAACGCCTGCCGTACCGCATCCGCCGCTGCAAGATGCCCTTTATGCGGCGGATTGAACGTCCCGCCCAGTACACCTGTTTTCATGCCCTTACTTCTCCAGAACGATCTTGCGCTTGTCCGGATCGGAGGACTGACGGTACAGCACGAACTTGGTGCCGATGCACTGTACGCCATCTGCACCCGTTGCCTCGCAAAGGGCCTCGGATACGGTGCGCGGAGTGGTCAGGGCATTTTCCAGTACCTTGCCCTTGACCAGCTCATGATTTTCGAGCAGCACTTCCAGCTGGTTGATGACGCCTTCTGTCACGCCTTCCTTGCCGATATGCAGGGTCACTGCCAGTGGGTTGGATAGCTTGCGCAGGGATGCGCGCTGTTTGCTTGTCAACATGTTTTCTGTTCTCCTGTTTCTTGTCCAAATTTCAACTTTTTACGGAGCACCGCTGCCAGCTTTTCCAGTGCATGTGCGCGGTGCGAGATCCGGTTCTTGACTGCCGCGGGCAGCTCTCCAAAGGTACAGTCATACTCTCGCACATAGAACAGCGGATCATATCCGAAGCCTTCCGTTCCGTGCAGCTCGGTCAGGATCTCACCCTCACACTCACCGCGTACCGTGATCTCCTGCCCGTCTCCGAGCACACAGCAGATCGCGCATACGAACCGCGCCTGCCGCTCACATTCATCTACATGCTCCATATTCTGAAGCAAAAACAGATTGCGGTCGTGGTCAGTCCCTTCACAGTACCGCGCGGAATAGACCCCCGGTGCGCCCGAAAGGGCATCAACTGCCAGTCCGGAGTCGTCCGCGATGGCAGGCATTCCGGTAAAGACCTGCGCGGAAAGTGCCTTGATCCGTGCATTCTCCTCAAATGTCTGTCCGCTTTCCTCCGGCTCCGGTGCATCTTCGGGAAGCGGCACGACTTCAATGCCCAAGGTCCCCAAAATTGCGGAAAGCTCCTCTAATTTTTTCTGATTGTGCGATGCCAGTACAAACTGCATGACGTTAGCCCTCCATTACTGCAAGCTGTGCCTTGCGCAGTGCTGCGTTTCCGATCTCTCCCAATGCAATGAGCTGCTGCAGCTCATCTTTACGGAATGGGCGGCCCTCGCCTGTGCCCTGAATCTCTACAAATTCACCCGAGCCAGTCATGATAAGGTTACAGTCTACGATCGCATGCGAGTCCTCGATATAATTGAGATCGAGTACGGCTTCATTTTCAAAGATGCCTGCCGAGACTGCGGAAACGGTATCGGTCAGCGGCATCTTTTCGATGACACCTGCATCGACCAGCTTCTTACAGGCGATCCACAGTGCGACATAACCGCCTGTGATGGACGCACACCGTGTGCCGCCGTCCGCCTGGATCACATCACAGTCCACAACGATCTGACGCTCACCCAGTGCCTCACGATCGACCACGGCACGGAGCGCACGCCCGATGAGGCGCTGGATCTCAGCCGCGCGGCCATTGAGCTTGAGCTTACCGATGTCACGGGGAGAGCGCGTATTGGTCGCACGGGGCAGCATGGAATATTCTGCCGTCACCCAGCCCAGTCCCGTATCCTTGAGAAAGGGTGGTACGCGGTCTTCTACCGTTGCATTGCAGATCACCTTGGTATTACCGCAGGAGATCAAAACCGATCCCTCTGCATGCATGGTAAAGTCACGCGTGATCTCTATGGGGCGCATTTCGTCTGCGCGTCTTTTATCTGGTCTTGTCATGCTTGTTCCATCTCCTCTACTGGCGGCAGCAATGCCTCTAAAAATTCCGAGCGGTCAAAGTCCATCAGATCATCGAGACCCTCACCCACACCAACGAGCTTGACGGGTACGCCCAGTCCGGCGGAGATCGCAACCACGATGCCGCCCTTTGCCGTGCCGTCCAGCTTGGTCAAAATGATGCCGGTCAGCTTTGCCGCCTTGTTGAAGGCGTCCGCCTGATGCACCGCATTCTGTCCGGTGGTGGCATCGAGCACCAAAAGCGTTTCACGGTCTGCATTCGGCAGCTCGCGCGTAATGATGCGGTCGATCTTGCCCAGCTCATTCATGAGGTTCTGCTTGTTGTGCAGACGGCCGGCGGTATCGATGATGATGACATCACTGCCGCGTGCCTTTGCCGCCGCGATGGAGTCATATACGACCGCTGCCGGATCGGCACCCTCACCGTGGCGCACGATATCCGCACCCGCTCGCTTTGCCCAGATCTCCAGCTGATCGGCTGCCGCCGCGCGGAAGGTATCCGCCGCGGACAGCATGACCTTTTTGCCCTGTGACACATAGCGAGACGCGATCTTGCCGATCGAGGTGGTCTTGCCCACCCCATTGACACCGATGACCAGAATGACTGCCGGTTTGGTCTCCAGATGCAGTGCAGTATCCTGCTCCATCATATCGCTCAGTACATCCTTGAGTACACAGCGCAGCGCAAGCGGCGTATCCACGCGCTGATGCTTCGCGCAGTCCTCGACCTTGGCGGTCGCTTCCGCGGCAACGGTCGCGCCGAGATCGGACAGGATCAGCGCTTCCTCCAGCTGTTCGAGCATATCCGCATCGATCTGCACAAAGTTGCTCATGATGTCATTGAACTGCTCGCTGACCGCCTCCGTCGTGCGCTTGAGTCCCATTTTGATTTTGTCAAAAAATCCCATAACTGTTCTCCTTCTTGGATATTCTAGGGCATATCTGAAAACAAAGAAATCCACGCATTGTAACAAAAAACTCGAATTTCAACTTTCCAGACCGCCTCGAAACATCAGTCGATCATTCCCTGAAATCTCTCTTCGGCTTCTGCCAGATTGAGCATCAGCATCCGCGACACCCCCTGCTCCTGCATGGTCACACCATAGAGCATATCTGCCTGCTCCATCGTGCCGCGGCGGTGTGTGATGGCGATGAACTGTGTTGCACCGGACAGCCTGCGCAGATATGCGGCATACCGCGCAACATTGACGTCATCGAGTGCCGCCTCGATCTCATCGAGTACGCAGAACGGGGTCGGGCGCACCTTGAGGATGGCAAAATACAGCGCAATGGCAACGAACGCTTTTTCGCCGCCGGACAGCAGAGAGAGTGTCTTGACCGCCTTTCCCGGCGGACAGACGCGGATCTCGATCCCGCAGTTCAGGATATCCGAGGTGTCCGCGAGCTGCAATTCCGCATGGCCGCCGCCGAAGATCTCCACAAAGGTTTCCCCAAAATAATGATTGAGCTTTGCAAACTCAGAGGCAAAGATCTCTTTCATGTGGAGGGTCAGTTCATCGATGACCTTCTGCAATTCCTTCTGTGCGGTCTCGAGGTCATCTTTCTGTACACGCAGGAACTCGAATCGCTCCTGCAATGCCTGATACGCCTCGACTGCATCAAGGTTCACATTGCCCAAAGCACGCATCTTTCCGCGCAGCTCGTCCGCCGTGCGCTGTGCCGCGGCTGGGTCTGGCAGAGGAATGCGAAGTGCCTCTGCCGGTGTGGGCGTCAACTCATAGCTTTCCCACATTTTATCTAAAATCTGTGTTTCCTCATTTTTTAACTGTACCGTCTGCGCCGACAGACGGCCATTCTCGCGCTCCAGTCCAAGGATCTCCTGATTCTTGTCCTGCGCCGCACGATCGACCCGTGTGCGTTCGGCTTCGATACGCATACGCTGCTGTCCCTGTGCCGTAAGCAGCTCCTGCAAGCCCTTGAGATCTTGTGCGCCATGATCGCGCAGCTGTCTGGACTCGGCAAGCTGTGCCTGCATTTGCTGGGCTTCCTGCTCAAAGCGTGCGATCGTCTGCGCATGGGTGTCCAGTCCCGCCGCCATCTCTGTGCGCAGCCGCTCTATATTCGCGGCGGCACGCTGTTCGGCTGCAAGCTCTGTTCGGTTCTCAGCCTGTGCCGTGCGGAGCTCCTGCAATTTTGCGTTTCGGATCTCCTGCTGGCTGTTCCAGACCGCTTCTTCTGCTGTCAGCTTCGTATATGCCGTATCGAGTGCTTGTCTCTCGTCTGCACAGGCATCCAGCGTTTTCTGTGCCTGTGTGATCTCTGATTCATAGTGCGTGCGTGCAGCATCCAGATTGTCCTGCTCATAGCGCAAGCCGTCGTATCGGGTACGCAGGCTGTCCAAGCGCGCATGGTGCTGTGCATTCTGCGCTTGCAATTCGGACAGACGCTCCATCAGCCTGACCTGCTCCCCTTCCAAAGCATCCTGGTCATACTGTACAGCGGACAGCTCATGCTTTGCCTGCTGTAAGCTCTGCTCCAGCGTTTCCCGCTCACCAGCCAGCTGTTCTGCCTGCTGGGTAAGTGCGGTAAGCTGGGCGGTACGCGCCAAAATACCGCTGCTTTTCGATACCGAACCCCCTGTCATCGCACCGCCTGTCTGGATCATCTGTCCATCCAGTGTTACGATACGGAAGCGATTGCGATACTGCTTCGCAGTCGCGAGGGCTGCATCCATATCCTCTGCGATGACCGTTCGTGCCAGCAGGCTTTGTATGATCGCCTGATATCGCGGCTCATACTGCACGAGCGTATCCGCCGTTCCGCAGATCCCGGCGCAGTGTTCCAGTCCCTGCTCTCCCAACGTCTTTGCACGAATGGTATCCAGCGGGAGAAAGGTCGCTCTGCCGCTGTCCGTGCGCTTGAGGTAAGCGATCGCCGCCTTGCCGTCATTTGCCGTATCGACAATGAGGTTGGAGGCTGCCGCACCCAGCGCGATCTCGATCGCGGTCACATAGCGTGGTTCTACCGTGAGACAGGCGGATACCGGCCCATGGATGCCCGAAAGCCGTCCGCTTTCCGCCTGCTGCATCACACGCTTGACCGCACGGGAAAAGCCTTCGTATTCCTTTTCCAGCTCACGCAGCATCTTGATCCGGTTTGCCGTATCCGTCTGCCTTGCGGTAAGCGCAGCGAGTGCGGTCGTACCAGCCTGTACACGCTCCTGTCGATGTTCCAGCTTGCGCGCCATACCGGACAGCTGGTTTTTGAGGGTCTCACGCTCCTGCTGACACGCTTGCAGGGTATCTTCACAGGCTTGATATGCGCGCTCTTGCGCTTGCAGCTGCTCTGCTGCCTGTGCGATCTCATCTGTGATATGATCCTTGCGGCTGTCCATACCGTCCAGTCCAGTCTGTGCAGCGGTGCGTTCGAGCTCGGCGGCAAATCGTTTTTGCTCCTGCTCGGTCTGCCGCTGATCCAGTGCGCCGCGCTGCGCGGCGAGCTGCTCTGCCTGCTGTGCAGCGCACGCTTCCGCCTGCTTGATGGACTGTATCTCTTGCAGCAAGGTCTGGTATGTGTCTTCGAGTGCACTCTGTCGTGCGGTATGCACCGCAGTCTGCTGCACAAGGGACTGCTCCTGCTCGGCTTGCCGCGCGCGTTCCTGCCGTGCGCGCTCCAAATTTTCTGCATTGTTTTTGAGGTTGGCTTCCAGCACGGCACACCGGCTGGACAGCTCTGCGCGGCTCTGCTCGACCGCTCGCATCTGCTGGCGCAAGCCGTCTGCGGCGGCGTCTGCCTCATGCAGCTCCTTTGTCAGCTGTTCGGACTGTCCATACAGGGTTTCCTGCTCGGTTCGTGCTTTTTGCAGCTGTGCGGCACATGCCGCCGTGTCCTGTTGATTTTTGGTGGTACGCGTGCGGATCTCCGAAAGGTTTTCCAGCCACAGAGAGACTTCCAGCGTGCGCAGCTCGTCTTTGAGTGCCAGATACTGCTTTGCTTTTTCCGCCTGCTCTGCAAGGGG
>JARIAV010000031.1 GCA_029257685.1 Butyricicoccus sp. | reverse complement strand
TTTTCGTGGTGCCGTCAGCGGGAATCGAACCCGCACAGTATTGCTACCGAGGGATTTTAAGTCCCTTGTGTCTACCAGTTCCACCATGACGGCACGCTTCTAACTTGGTTATTATACCAAAGAAACCGCCATCATGTCAATGCGGCACTCAAAAATATATGACATTCCGAAGCATCGATTTATTATCCTGCGCAGACACAGCGGCTTTCTTCTGATCTGATTCTGAAAAAATCAGTCAGTCATCACTATTTTCAGTCAAAACCGTGCAGCTCAGTCTGCAAAGAGCTGTACCCAATAGATCCTTCCATTGATTACAGCCTGTCCCACACCGATACGTCCAAAACGGCCGGAGAGGATATTGGCACGGTGTCCGCTCGAACCCATCCATGCAGACATGACCTGCTGTGCGCTTGTCTGTCCCATTGCAATGTTCTCGCCTGCCGCGCGATAAGATACCCCTGCCTCTGCAAGTGCCGTCATCCCACGTGCGCCATTGGGACGTGTATGGGAAAACTGTCTTGCGATCTCTCTTGCGCGCACATTGGCTGCGCGGGACATCGCGGCATCTTGTCTGAGCGCACGCAGTCCATTCTTTGCACGCTCTGCATTGACCTGCTGGATCACACCCTGTACCCCTGACGAGACCTGCGTATGCTGTCCCTGATACTGCGGTCTGCCAAACGGCTTGCGCATGGTCTCCCAATCGAGCTCCGCCTGTGTATACATCGAGGGTTTCTCCGGCTGAGATGCCGCCTGCGCCTGTGATGCACCTGACAGTAAGAGTGTCCCCATCAGCAGCACCGCTGGAATCGTAATCTTTCGCTTCATGTAAAAAATCCTCCTGTGATCGTGGGTTTTCGCCGGTTGGCTTGTTTTCCATGATACGGAAAGATGACCCAGAATTGCAATGGAAATATTCGGTACAATCACTAAAATACAGAAAAAAGGTATGAAAATCTCCATAGATTCCCATACCTTCCACTTATTTTCCGTCTATTTCTCTATCAAACAGGGAACAAACCTGATAAAAATCCCGTCCCTTTTGGCTCACTCCGCACGGGACTCATGCAGATAAGTCGCCTCCAGATCGGACAGATGCAGCTTGACTGCCAGCGGGTATTTCTCGTATGCATTTGCGATCGCAAACGAGCCCGCGCGTGCAGAATCATCAAACCCGCCCATGTGCCAGCGAATGGCGACAGCCTCCTCATTCTTGAGCCGCATGAACCGCTCGATGAGGAATACGGACTTTTCCCCGTGTCCATAGGGAAAGCGGTCATTGACCACATATACCGGAACCTTTTCCCATACCCCGTCATCATTTTTTCGATTGCGGTATTCCACGTCATAGAAGCCTGCCTTACACAGATCATGGAGCAGGGTACAGATGGTACAGCTTTCCAGATCATCTACTGCCGGATCATAGTGTTTTTCCAAAAATACGCGGTATACATTGAGACTATGCTCTAACAGCCCCCCTTCATAGGCGGCATGAAAACGCGTCGATGCCGGTGCCGAAAAGAAGTCTGTACTCTCCATCCATTCCAGCAGCTTATCCGCACCGCGTCGGGTCACATTGGTGCGAAACAGATCGATAAATTCTTGTTTGTTATCCTTCATCACGACTCTCCTTCCACTCACTCGCACAGGCGCGCAAGGCTTCCGGCTCATTGGGCACCTGCCCCTCGACCACCTGTGTCAGCAGCCAGCGCAGACCCTCCCCGATCGAAACGCCGGATAAGCCCAGCTCCTGCATGGTATATCCATCCACAGCCAGTGTCTGCAAGGTCAGGCAGGGGGCCTGTGCGCAGATCCCATTCACCAGCCGCTCTGTGTGCTGCAATTCCTGTAAATGCACCGGAAAGGTGTTTTGTCCGGTGTAATCCGCCTTCTTGACCGCGAGCAGCTGCCGCACCACCGCTTCCCCGTGCTTTGCAAGCGCGCGGCGCACCTGCCGTTCCTCCTGCCCGATGCCATGATCGTGGAACTCCACCAAGGTCTCGACCTGTGTACGCAGTGCATTGGGGGCATGCAGACGCATCAGGATCTGATGCGCCAGCTCCGCGCTCACCTTTGGGTGTCCATAAAAATGCCCGACACCGGCTTCATCGATCGTATAGGTATGCGGCTTTCCGCTGTCATGGAGCAGCATCGCCCAGCGCAGCACAGGCTGTGCAGGTATGGCCTCTACCGTGCGGACGGTGTGCTCCCATACATCATAGCAGTGATGGGGGTTATGCTGGCATAGTCCAAACATGGGCGCAAGCTCAGGCAGGACGACCGCAAGGACGGCGCGATATTGCCGCAGGGCACGGCCTGTATAACGGCTCGTCAGGATCGTGCAAAGCTCAGCGAACACCCGCTCGGAAGCAATGTGCACAAGCCGCTGCATCTGCCGATACATGGCATAGACCGTATGCGGCTCGATCGTGAAGCCTGTCTTTGCCACAAAGCGCACGCCACGCAGGATGCGCAGCGCATCCTCCGTAAAGCGCTGATCCGGATCCCCTACCGCACGCAGGAGCCCTGCCTGCAAGTCCTCCCTGCCGCCAAACGGGTCGCACAGACCACGCATCGGATGGTACGCCATTGCATTGATGGTAAAATCCCGCCGTGCCAGATCTTCCTCCACGCGCGAGAGGAAGCAGACAGTATCCGGACGCCTTCCATCCGTATACGCACCCTCTCCGCGGTATGTGGTGACCTCGAGTGCCATATCGTCCTGAATGACCGTAACGGTCCCGTGCTGTACACCGGTGAGCCGCACCTTGGGAAAGAGCTTCTGCATCGCATCCGGACGTGCGCTTGTGGTGAGATCCCAGTCATGCGGCGTCACACCGCACAAACTGTCCCGCACACAGCCGCCCACTACCCATGCGGTATGTCCGGCCCGTTCCAGCGTCTCAATAACGACACCGACTGCGTGCGGCAACGCAATCACAGGCCTTGTCAATTGCCCTTCCTCTTTTGCTTCAGGCGATAGGACGTGCCATCCGGATTGAGGACAACGGTATTGTCCAGCTGTGCCTTGAGGCTATTGCGGAAGCCTGCAATATATGCCTCGCGCAGCTCCTTCTGTTCTGCCTGCTCCTCTGGGGTCAGGCCTTCTTCTCTTGCCTTTTTTGCAAGCGCATTGATGCGCTGGATCTTTTCGTCTGTCATGGGTCAAATCCCTCCGTTTCTCATCATGCCTGCCCGATCCCAGTCGATCCGCAACATGATATTGTTTTATGTTTATTATAGCAGTCCTTCCCCACCCTGTCATTCTCTTTTTGAGAAAAGTATTTCCTCTTTTATCTCCGTCATCTATCCTTGACCGGCACAAATGCGCATGTTACAATAAAACCAGTTCGTGATTCTAAATTTTGGAGGGATCTTGCATGAAAATTGAAACGCAATGCCTGCATGAAGGCTATCAGCCCAAAAACGGAGAACCTAGCGCACTGCCGATCGTGCAGTCTACGACATATCGCTTCGATTCGACCGAGCATATCGCCGGTCTGTTCGATATGCCGACCGAGTTTATGTATTCTCGTTTTGCCAACCCGACCTGTGATGCAGTAGAGAAAAAGATCGCAGCACTGGAAGGCGGCGCAGGCGCAATGCTCACCTCCTCCGGTCAGGCGGCTTCCCTGCTTTCCATTTTGAATCTTTGCTCTGCCGGTGACAGCTTCATCGCCGCTTCCACCATCTACGGCGGTACCATCAACCTGTTCGGTGTAACGCTCAAAAAGCTCGGCATCGAATGTATCTGGGCGGATGCGGAAGCCGATGCTGAGGAAGTGCAGAAGCTGTTCAAGCCAAATACCAAGGCTGTTTTTGGCGAGACACTGGCAAACCCCGCGCTGACCGTATTCGATATCGAAAAATGGGCAGCGATCGCACACAAAAACGGTGTGCCGCTCGTGATCGATAACACCTTTGCGACTCCCTATCTGTGCCGTCCGATCGAATTCGGCGCAGATATCGTGATCCACTCCACCACCAAATATATGGACGGACACGCCGTACAGGGCGGCGGTGTCATCGTCGATGGCGGCAAGTTCGACTGGGCCGCTTCCGGAAAGTTCCCCGATTTTACCGAGCCGGACGAAAGCTATCATGGCGTTGTCTATACCCGTGACTTTGGCAGCCTCGCCTATATCATCAAGGCGCGTATGCAGCTCATGCGTGACTTTGGCTGCTATCCGGCGGCACATTCGGCATTCCTGCTCAACCTCGGTCTGGAGACCCTCTCCGTTCGCATGCAGCGCTACTGCGAAAACGCACTGGCTGTTGCAAAGCATCTCGAGGCGTCCGCGCAGATCGCCCATGTGCGCTATCCTGCGCTTGAGAGCGATCCACACCATGCACGTGCACAGAAATACCTGCCGCTTGGAACATCCGGCGTCATGTCCATCGATATCAAGGGCGGCCGTGAGACTGCCATGAAGTTCATGGACAGCCTGAAGCTCGCTTCCAATGAGGTACATGTTGCAGATATCCGCACCTGTGTCCTGCATCCGGCTTCTGAGACCCACCGTCAGCTGACTGACGAACAGCTCGTTGCTGCCGGTATCCAGCCCGGTCTCGTGCGTCTTTCCGTCGGATTGGAGAACGTGGAAGACATCATCGCCGATCTCGATCAAGCCCTTGCACAGCTTTGATCGCAGCTTGGAGGTGTCTTCTTTGCAGATCCGTCCCATCTGTGCTTCGGATAAGGACTATTTCTTATCCGCAGTACGTTCCTTTTATCAATCCCCCGCTGTCTGTCATGCCATCCCACCGCAGAACGCAGAGCGCACCTTCGCGCTGCTCATGCATGGCAGCAGCTACGCCGACTGCCTCATTGCAGAATCTGACGAGGGCAAGCCGGTCGGCTATTGCCTGCTTGCGCTCACATGGTCGAATGAAGCAGGCGGACTCTGTGTATGGCTCGAGGAGATCATGGTGGACGAAAGCTGCCGCTCCTCCGGTGTAGGGCGCAAGCTCATCTCCGCTGTACACGAAAAGTATCAAAACGCTGCGCGCTTCCGTCTGGAAGTCACGGACGACAATCCGCGTGCAGCCGCACTCTATCGTATTCTGGGCTTTGAAGACCTGCCCTATCGCCAAATGACGATGGACATGCCCCCCGAAGCCTGAGATCTTTTCAAGGAGGGGTCGTCATGACTTTTATTGTCTATTGTGTGCTCATTTTTACACTGGCTTTGTCGCTGGGCGTGATCGTCCGCTGTTTTGTCTCCGTCAGTCGAGAGCCATCGATCCCGAAATTATCCGCGATCACCGCTGCTGTATTGCTCTGCCTCTTTTTGATGCTGATCTCGCAGCAGACCGGACGTTCGTTCGGTGCTCTTTTCCAGCCGTTATTCCCATCCTGATCGAAAAAAAATCCCTGTCCGAATCGTATCGGACAGGGATTTTTCAATCCAGTATCAGCATTGCACGCGCGATGGTGCGATAGACGCACTGGGACATTTCCTTTGCAGCGACCACTTTATCCGCCGTGGTCACGATCCAAGCTTCACGGGAGCGGGGCAGGATCGGGGAAAGCGGAAACATGTGTGCCGCGATCGCCTGCCGCTGCTTATCCGTCAGCGCAAAATAACGAGAGGCACGCTTTGCCGCAAGCGGTCCATGCACGAATGCATGCATGTGGGTCAGGCGGCGCACGCCGCGATACCGCCGCAGGAAACGCTTGAACCACTCGTCCCGCCAGTCATAACCGAAAAAGTCATGCAGCAATGCCGCCCGTGTGACGGAAATGATCTCGTCATGCGGAACGCCCAGCGCACACGCCATACGGTATGCCATACGCGCGGTTGCCACCGAATGATCGTATACAGAATTATCGATGCCATGATGCACGAGATTTTTACAATCATCGAATACAGGATGTGCCAAAATATCCGCTGTTGCAGATTCAAATGAAGGAACCATTGGAACCGCCTCCTCTCTTTTCTCTTTTATTGTATGTGTTTTTGTGCGTCTTTGCAAGCACTCTGCCCAACTTTTTTGTTTTTTATTTTTATAAAAAAATACACAGATTTGACAAGACACCACTTTTCTGTCCCCAGCGCAGAGAACCGGTCGCTCGCAAAAAGCCTGCGCAGGAGCAACGCTCCGCGCAGGCCCTTTTTTCACTTATCCGCGCATGGCTTCCTTTGCACGTTCGATATCCTCTGCGTCCTTCAGTGGAAAGATCAGGTTTGCAAGGATCGCTGTGATACAGGTCGCCGTGACCGAATCGCTGAAGATGAAGCGGAGTCCGGAAGGCAGAGCAGCAACGGCTTCCGGATGGGTCGCCATACCCAAGCCGAATGCGAACGTGATGCCCATTGCCATGATGTTGCGCTCGCTGAAGCCCGCCTTGCTGATCATCTTCATACCATTGATGAGGATCATGCCAAACACGGTAATGATCGCACCGCCCAGTACACAGTTGGGGATGGCTGCAAAGATCGCGCCCAGCTTGGGGAAAAATCCAGCCGTCAGCAGGACAAATGCACCCATTGCGATACACCACTTATTGACGATCCCCGTCATGGCGACAATGCCTGCATTCTGACCGAATGCCGTATTGGGCAGCGCGTTGAATACGGCTGCTGTGGTAGAGCCCAGCGCATCTGCCATGATCGCACCTGCGGTCTCCTCATCGGTTGCTTCACGGTCAAACCCTGCAATGGTGATGCCCGAGGTATTGCCGATGGTTTCCAGACCAGAGGTCACATAGAGTGCCGCCAGACTGATGATCGCCGGCAGCGAAAATTCCAGCTTGAAATGCATGGGCAGCGGGATGCCGAACCATGCAGCTTCCCGAATCGGTGTCACATCCACCATTCCCATACACGCCGCCACGATATAGCCTGCAACCAGACCAATGAGGATCGCGGAATTCTTGACCAGTCCCTTCCCGAACCGCTGTAGGATCACCACGAGTGCAAAGACAAAGAACGCCACGCTCAGGTTCTCGATCGAGCCATAGGTTGGGGATCCGACCCCACCAGCGAAATAATTGACGCCAACACCCAGCAGATTGACCCCGATCGTGACCAATGTACAACCCACGACAAGCGGTGGGAACAGATGGCGGATATATTTATAATACAGCCCCATGAATACTTCAGTCAGGCTGCCCACCAGACAGCTTCCCAGAACCGTCCCGATGCCATGCGCCGCACCGATCGCCGAGACCGTAGGCACAAACGCAAACGAGGTCCCCATAACGATCGGCAGCCCTGCGCCCACGCGCGTCTTTTTCCCAAGGCGCAGCGGATACAGCTGGATAAATGTTGTGAGGCCGGATACAAACATGGCACATTGCACCATAACGACCGTATCTGCGCCATTCAGGCTGCATGCCGCGGCGATAATGAGGATCGGTGCCAGATTGGAAGTGAACATTGCCAGCACATGCTGAAGTCCCAGCGGAAAGGCGACCGCAAAGCTGGGTCTGCCCTCCAGCTCATAGATGAGCTTCCGATCCCGCTCTCTGCGCGTTTGTCTGTCCATCCTTGTCTCACCATTCATTCGTAAGATCCCCCATTTCATGTGTTATCATCCATACATCGGCTGTGTGCAGCAGCCGTATATTTCCCATAAAATAACAGGCTGCACAGAAAAACATGGGATCACGAACGCGTATGCGAATATAATCTGCTGAAGATCTGTGCAGCTGGGTCAGGAAACAACCTGTGTTGTTTCGGTAATTCACTTTTGAAGCTTGGTTTCTGTAAATACTATACAACGCGCGCCCATTCCAGTCAACTACTTTTTAGGCATTATAAATATTTTTTAGGATTTTCTCCATTCCCACCAAATATCCACTGTATTTTTCTCCCATTGCACCAATCCATTCCAATTCCATTGACAATATCCACAAACCTGATCTGCCAAAATTGTGGACTCCCTGCAACCCATCCGCCCCTCCACGGATTTGCTTCTCAGGGAAAACTCACGCACTCAAATGCAATGCACCCTCTGCATCCTTCAAGGCATCTGGCTGCAACTCGATCGCCTGTACATAGATATCCGGAAGCTCCGAGCAGTTTTCCAGCCCAAACTCTGCGACCGAGCGAAATCCAAGTCGGCTGTAATACTGCGGATCTCCTACCAGAAACGCTGCCTGATATCCCATGGCTGCGCCGTGTGCGCAGGCCGCTTTGACCAGTGCACTTCCGACCCCCTGTCTCTGGAACGCCGGACTGACACTGAGCGGTGCAAGATACAGCGCAGACGGTACCCCCTCCGCAGCCTCATGCCGTGTCATCAGGATATGCCCGAGCAGATGCCCGTCCTGCTCTGCCACCAGTTCGAGCTGCGGGATATACTGCTGTTTTCCGCGCTGTGCAATGATCCAATCCTGTTCCTGACCGTCTGAAATACGTGACTTTTCAAACGCCTGACGCACCAACTGATAGATCGCACGGTAATCTCCCAGCCGTGCCTGTCGAATCTGCATATTTTGTCCTCCCCTGCGCCAATCTTCCAATTGGCGCAATAAAAAACGGCAGGATCTGCCGTTTTTTATTCGATACTATTTGCTTTCCGCTTCCTTATTATATCATATATGTGTCCCAAAGAAAATCCTTTTCTGTCGTTTACAGCATGGGTGCAAACAGTCTTAAAACAGAGGCACAGATCGAGGTGATCCACGGCACGCCGCGGAACCAATCGGCATCGATCTCTCGGCTCATCCCGATGGTCTCAAAGATATCATCACGGATCTCTGTGATCGTCTCGCCGCCATAAAGCAGGGTCCCACATTCAAAATGCAGGAAAAAGGAGCGGAAGTCCATATTCATCGTGCCAACGATCGCCACATCATCATCTGAAACGATCATCTTTGCATGGAGGAAGCCCGGACGGTATTCATAGATCTTGACCCCAGCACGCTGGAGCTGGAGATAATAGGAGCGCGTCACCAGATAGACGAGCTTCTTGTCCGGTATCCCTGGGGTAATGATGCGCACATCGACACCACTCTGTGCCGCAACGGTCAGAGCAGTGATCATCTCATTATCCAAGATCAGGTAGGGAGTGGTGATATATACATATCGCTGTGCCCGATTGATGATATGCATATACGCCGTTTCGCCTACATTGCGGTCATCGAGCGGACTGTCATAGAACGGCTGCACATAGCCATCGCCACACCGCACCTCCGTCGGCATATACCGCGCGCGATCACAGACGTGCTCTTTGGTCGCATATTCCCACATTTGCAGGAACATCTCGGTCATATTCGCAACACCGGCACCAGCCAGCCGCAGTCCGGTATCCTTCCAATGGCCAAAGCGTACCTTTACATTGATATATTCATCTGCAAGGTTGATCCCACCCATAAAACCGACATTGCCATCCACCACACAGATCTTGCGGTGGTCGCGGTTGTTGAGGTAGGTATTGAGCGTGGGAATGAACTGGTTGAATCGCAGCGCACGGATCCCCAGCCCTCTGAGATAGGTTTCATATCCGTGGGGCAGCGTCGCGAGACATCCTGCATCGTCATACAGAACGCGCACTTCGACTCCGGCACGCGCCTTGCGTACCAGGATATCCAGCAGGGTATTCCACATTTTCCCCTCTTCAATGATGAAGTATTCCATGAAGATGAATCGCTCTGCCTGCTCTAACGCTTCGCACATGGCAGCGAACTGCTTCTCTCCGACCGGATAATAATTCGTCACGGTATCCGACCAGACGGGCATAGCCGATTCATTTTCGATATAACGCGCACCGCGCGTATGCCTTGGCAGGGACGCCGACAGGGCCTCGCTTGCAGGCGGCACGGGTGCGCCGGAAAAATCCGGATGCTGCAAGGTTTGCCGGTGTCGTGCACGGGCGCGATTGAACGGGGTATTCCCCCAAAACAGGTAAAAAATACCGCCAAAGATGGGAAACAATAGGATCAGGACGATCCACGGGACCTTATATGCAGGATTGTCGTATTTGCGTATGAGCCAAATGACCATGATCGCACTGAGAATGATGCAGACGCGATAGACCCACATCCATCTCCAGCTCAGGAAATTGACGAGCCAGATCATTGCACCGGCTTGGATCAGCAAGAGTGCTCCGCCAACGACGCGGCGGTCACTGAGCAGCCTTTGTAATCTTTTCAACATAATTCCTCCAAAAATGGATGCCATTCCCTCTTATCCATCATAAACCGCCGTTTGTCAAAAGTCAATGGCGCATGGAGCAAAACCCCACGCCCCCCATTGCAATCTTTCAAAATTCTGGTATACTAACCACAAGAAGCAAAGTAAACCAAAATAGTATGCATATATACCCAAACAAGAAAGGAAAGTGTACACATCATGCAAACTCACGATCAGGTACCCAAGCAGGAGCTGGAGCGCCGTCTTGCTGCACTGCGGCAAACCCTGTCAGAACAGGATCCTGCATGGGATATGGTACTTATTCACAGTAAGATCAACCTCTATTATATGACTGGGACCATGCAGGACGGTGTTCTCGTCATCACGCCGGACAGTGCTGTTTTCTGGGTGCGCCGCTCGTTCTCCCGCGCACAGGCAGAGTCCCTTTTCGATGATCTGCGCCCGATGCGATCCTTCCGCGTCCTGCAAGAAGCATATCCCGTTCCCAAAACGGTATACATCGAATGGAAAGCAGCCTCTCTGGACTGGCTGCATCTGATCCGCAAATATCTGCCCTTTGCGTCCTCTCATAACATTTCCCCCATCCTTGCTGACCTGCGTGCACGCAAAAGCGCGTATGAGCTCGCCTGCATGCGCCGTGCCGGTGCGATCCATGCAGAAGTATTGGAGCGCGTCGCGCCCACCCTGCTTACAGAGGGCATCAGCGAAGCTCTGCTCTGTGCCGATGTCCACCGCGCCCTTCTGGCACGCGGCGCAATGGGCATTTCCCGCTTCAATCAGGCATTTGGAGAAGATGTTTTGGGCATCTGCTCTTTTTCGGAGAATGGGCTTTACACGGGTGCATTCGATGGGCCGGACGGGATCGCAGGCACCTGTCTCGCCATGCCCTCCATTGGCAACAACAACCGTTTGCTTCGCTCCGGCGACCTCGTACTGCTCGATATCCCATCGGGGATCGATGGCTATCACACGGATAAATCCGTTGTCTTTTTCTATGGCGACCTTGACCGGCATCCGGCAGCAGATCAGATCCGCCGTGCCTACGATTTCTGCGCACGCTTTGAACAGACCGTTGCCGAAAAAATGACAGCCGGTGCCATTCCAGAGGAGATCTTTCTGGAGCTTTGGAAAACCGTACCGGATGAATTTTCCGAAGGCTTTATGAATGGTGGTAAATTCCTCGGCCATTCCATCGGTCTCGTTATGGATGAACCGCCCGTTCTGGCACGCGGTTTTCAGGCTCCGCTCGTCTCCGGCATGACCTTCGCCGTGGAGCCCAAGATCGCCCTGCCCGGTGTGGGACTTGTCGGCACAGAAAACACCTACGAAGTCACGGACACCGGTGCTGCCCGTGCCCTGACTGGTCATATCCTCGATCTCACCTGTGTCAAAAATTGAATTTTAGGAATTGTTTTGCGATTCTATACCGAAATACTGTTGATTTCCTTTTTTCTGTATTGTATAATAGGAAAACGATGGAGGACGCATAGATATGATGATCTCAACCAAAGGACGCTATGCATTGCGCGTTATGATCGATCTGGCACAGCATCAAACGGAAGGCTATCTCCCTCTGAAAGAGATCGCGGCGCGGCAGCATATTTCTGAAAAATATCTGGAAAG
>JARIAV010000354.1 GCA_029257685.1 Butyricicoccus sp. | reverse complement strand
TGCCGGATCGATCGTGATCTTGATGGGGGAGAACATCGGGATCAGGATACCCACTGCACAGAGCAGGGCGGCGATCACAAGGCGATACAGTTTTTGACTGGACATGAATCAAGACTCCTTTTTCTTTGGTTTGTGGGCAAAGCGGCGTAAAACTGTAACCTATCATAACAGATAACATAACATGTGTCAAGACATATATAAGGAAAACTTTGGAGCAGTTGCGCGAGAAAGAAGAAAATATCATGAAAAAGCGTATAAAAACACCCAAGTATAGACGCTTTTCAGCGTTTATACTTGGGTGAGAAGACAATATAGGCAGAATGGATATCCCGCGTTTTATTTTTGGAACAACAGGCCCTTTTCGCGCAAGGCGTTCAGGACGCGCAGCTGTACCGTTTCATTGGGACAGCGCAGACGATGCAGATGGATGCCGCCAGTCAGCGTGCAGAGGGGCTGTGCGCTTGCCTCATAGAGCTTTTCCAGAAAGGCGTCTGCATCGAAACGAGAGCAGATATGCAGCGGGGCGCAGATCTGCCCATAGACAGAGTGCTCTACGGTGACATCGAGGATAGCCCCACCCAGATCGACCACTGTATAAAGCTCCTCTGCCAGACGGTCATCCGCATGCATGCACGCGACCTCGATCTCAAGACCGTACTGCTGCTCGGGCGGTTCCAGCAGATAGCCGCGCGGCGTCGCGATGATCGCTGAGCCTGCGGCACGGAGCAGGGCGATATCGCCCACGATGACCTGACGGCTGACAGAGAAGCGGCTGGCAAGGGCAGAAGCACTCAGGGGTTTTTCTGTATGGGTCAGCAATTCGATGATTTGTTCTCGGCGTATGGATGCGTTCATAGTTTTCACCTCATTTACGTCCTGATATCACTATAACAGAAAACGGATCGGGATACAAGTTTAGAGAGGGACAAGAAAAAAGAACGAATGCGAATGCATTCGTTCTAAAACGGGCAGGAGATATCAACCGATCAGATAGACCGTGGCCTTGTCGATGCCAAGCTCGTATGCACGATCATGATCGGAAACCGCGATATCGATCTTCTGTTCCTTGATGGCGCCGCCGGTATCTTCCGCGATAAAGAGGCCGTAGCCATCGATATAGACGCGGCTGCCAAGGGGGATCACATTGGGATCGACGGCGATGGTGCGGCCCTCTGTGATATCGGTACCGGACTTGGTTTTGCCTGCATAGGCTTCGCCGCTGCACTTTTCACAGGAACAGTAAAAAGAGAGACGGAACGAGCCAAGGTTTTTGAAGTTGGATGTAATGACGGAGTCAGCCGCGAGTGCGGAGGACTTCTGGACGGTGCGTGGGATCACGCTGCCGGTTTTCAGCTGGTTCAAGCGATCCTGCATGGCAGCTGCAACGGGAGCAGCAGCCGGGGGTGTGCTTGGTGCAGATTCGGTAACGGTTTGAGTTGGTGCCGAGTCGGTGTAAGCAAGTTCAGGGTCTCCATTGTAGGCGAGTGCGGAACCCATGCTGAGGGAGGCACACAGCGCGAATGCCGAAAAGCCGCGCAGGAA
This sequence comes from Butyricicoccus sp., assembly GCA_029257685.1. Taxonomy (GTDB): domain Bacteria; phylum Bacillota; class Clostridia; order Oscillospirales; family Butyricicoccaceae; genus Butyricicoccus. The sequence continues at coordinate 65 of JARIAV010000354.1, read as the reverse complement.
TGTTTTCACGCTCAGGTTCTTCATCAAATAAAACTCCTCTGAATGATTGGGATACGCCGCTTTGC
>JARIAV010000210.1 GCA_029257685.1 Butyricicoccus sp. | reverse complement strand
TCATACTTTCACACCCTTTCGGCGGCACCAAGGTAAACCGGATGGAGAGGGATGGGGAGGATTCCAAAGGGCAGAGGAAACCGCAAGGTTTCCAGCTCTTTGGCCGCCGTCGCCGGCGCGACACGTTACTCTTTGCTTTGAAGCAAATTCTTTTTAGCAGAAAGGAAAACCCTACGGACGCTCCAAAAACACACTCCTTTACCTTCCAAAGCAAAACAAGAATATGAGGAATGAAAAACCTGCGGTTTTCCAAAAAATCTTTCCCCTTGCTTTGAAGCAAAAATTTCTTAGCAGAAAGGAAAACCAGACGGATTCCCAAAAAACCATTTCCTTTGCTTTCAAAAAGCAAACCCATTTTCCACAAGCAGGAGTTTTTGTGCATATACATCATACAAAAACTGTGATACAATGGTAAGCAGTCAGGAAAATAGTGGCACCTGACCAAGCGTAGAATAGAAGAGCGAGGAAGACGAATGAAACGCAGAAATATGTTAACCGTTCTGACCACATCGCTGCTGCTGACAGGTATGCTCGCCGGATGCGGTTCGGCAAAAGACCAAACCACCCCAACAACAGTCGATGTCTGGGCAAGCGGCGGAGACAACGTGCGCCAGACCTTTGAAAAACTGGTCGATGGCTTCAACGCAACAAAGGAACTCAAAGGCAAATATGTGGCAAAGCTGCACTTTGTTCCAGCAGGCGCACCGGAAAGTCTGGCAGACCAACTCATTTTCGCCTATGAATCGCACGCAGTCGATACCGAATACGACGTAGTGGATCTGGGAGACGACGACCTGACACGCATGGTCTCGCTGACAGATGAAGACATCCTCATCAAGCTGGATCTCGATAAGCTGCCCAACGCGGAAGGCGTCACCGCACAGCCGGTCGCAGCCTCCGGCAGAGTACAGCCCTACCGCGGCACAACGGTCATGCTGGCATACGATTCGGAAAAACTGACCGAAGTGCCCGAGACGGCAGACGAACTGGACGCATGGATCAAGGCAAACCCGACCCGCTTTGCCTATAACGCACCGGGGCAGGACGGCGCGGGAGACTCCTTCATCCGCACCACGATCTATAACCGCATCGACGACGAGGAAGCCCTGATGAGCAGCGATCCCAAATGGGAAGAAAAGTGGGACGCAGGCTTTGCCCACCTCAAAGAACTGCATCCATATCTCTATCAGGAGGACGGGAAAGTGACCTACCCGAAGGACAGCGACGCCGCCTTGGATCTGCTGGCAGAGGGCAAGATCGATGCCTGTCCGGCGTGGGTGGATATGGCACTGGCAAGACGCAAGGCAGGCACACTGCCGGAAACGATCAGGCTGACCGCCATCGAGCCAAAGTTCACCGGCGCAGCGCAGGGCGCAGGCGTCCCTTCGTTCAGCGGCAATAAGGAGGGCGGCACGGCATTCATCAACTACCTGCTCTCCCCCGAGGCACAGACCATTCTGGTACAGGATATGTCCGCGATCCCCCTGCAAAAGAAGGGCGTGGATCTGACGGGTGCGGAGGAGCTGGCACAGATCGACGTCTCGGATTTCCGCACACAGGCACTCGGCGATCTGGTAGACGATCTCAATGCACGCTGGCGGGCAGAGATCGCCGGACAATAAAAAATGTTATGATGAACAACGAATGAGGAATTGAGGGAACCAGATTGAAAATTGCAATTTGTGAAGATGATGCCGGACAGGCAGAAATGGCAGTCCAGTATATCCGATCACTCAGCAAGAAATTTTTGATCGATACATTGATACTGTATCCAACCGGAACGGAGCTGGCAGAAGCACTTGCAGCAGGCCGCCGCTTCGATATCTATTTGCTGGATATCGACCTGCCGGGGGTCAACGGGCTGGAGCTTGCGGCGCAGATCCGCGAAACGCAGCCCTATGCCTGCATCGCATTTTCGACGAGCTATCCCCAGTATGTGACCCGTGCTTTCATGCTGGAAAGTGCGCAGTATTTCCTAAAGCCCATCCAGAAAGAGCTTTTCCTGCCTGCAATGGAGGAGATGCTGCGCGACTATAACAACGCATGGCTCACGCTGACGCTGGAAAATGAGCGTTCCATCACGCTCAGGCAGGAAGAAGTGGTGTATGTAGAGTTCTATCATGGACGCATGACGGTCTGGACGCAGGAGCAGTCCTACAAAGCCCCGCGCATCAATGTCAAGGCGTGGAAGCGGTCGCTGTACGAGCGCGGTTTCCTGCAAAGCCATCAGGGATATTTCGTAAATCCCAAGCACGTTTCCGCCATCGAAACGGACACCGTGGTCTGTACGGGGCATATTTCCTGTCCCCTGAGCGCGCGGTGCAGAAAAGATTTTATGGATCAGTTCTTGGAATATATGCAGTAACTTTTGTGTAAAAAATGGATGTTTTCTGAGAGAGGTAAACGGGTTTGCCCAGACAGATTTGGAACCAAAATCGCAGGAGGAAAGATTCCTGTTTGGGCTCAAAATGAATGGGTTGTGCAAATAACCTGACCGATCGTTCTCTCACAGGTTCAAAAGGATCGCCAAAAATTTTTTGGCGATCTTATTTTTTGGGATCATCTTTTCGGAATGGGTTTCATAAACATGATATTTTAACAATGTGAAATGTAAAAAAATACGACCGAATACGACAACTTTACAGGAAAAACGGGGGCATTTGACGAAATGGAGTTGGCAGGCTATAATATAACTATTCTTTTGTATGAGGGGTCTCTCTATGGGATTGGCATATATCATCAAAGCAAGTGCCGAGCTTTTGACGGTGCATCTGTTCTTGAAAACGGCATTTCAGGCTGCGCCCTATGCAAAACGGATGCAGGTGCTGCTTGCCACGCTGTTTTTCGTGTTCATGGTCGGGGAAAGCATGTATGCAGAGCCGATGGAGCGTGACCATCTGGTGCATCTGATCGCCATGATGCTCGTGACGTTTTCCTATCAGACCGAAATGGTCAACCGCGTCCTTGCGGCGGCGTTCACCTTTTGCTGTAGCATCTGCGGACAGGGGATCGTGTTCCTTGTGGTACGGGAAGCAGAATATCCGATGGTTCCGTTTCAGATGTTCGATCCGCGTACCTACCCCTGGATGGTGTTCGGGGCAAGCATGATCCAGCTGATCGTTGCGGTCATGGTCTGTCGTGGGATCGAGGTCTATCGCGCCCATCCGCACAGCATCTATACCAGTATCTTTTTGATCGCATTCTGTCTGTCCATTCTGGCACTGGAAATGTTCGTCACACTCATGGACAATTTCTACAGACCCTCAACGATCCTGACACTCTTTCTCGTGCTGTTCTGCATCGGGCTGTGCATCGGACTCGTTCGGGAGCAGATACGCGTGCAGGAGGAGCGGCCAAGACTGGAGTTTCTGGAAAAACACAATGCCGATCAGCTCGCGCACTATACCGCCTTTTACAAGTATGATCGGGACGTACACAAAATGCGCCATGATCTCAAGAATTTTGTTATTGGCGCGCAGTATTATTTGAAACATCAGCAATATGACAAGCTCGAGGTGTATTTGGATTCCTTTCTGGGCAGGCTCAAGCCTGCGGACTTCATCGATACGGGCAATCCGCTGCTCGATGCGGTCATCACGGCAAAGCGTGCCGATGCGCCGGAGATCCCCTTTCGGGTCAATATCCCACGCCTGACCCTCACGGGCATCGACCCGATGGATGCCGCCATGCTGCTCGCGACGGCACTCGACAACGCCATTGAGGGCTGCGCCGGTCATCCGGAGCCTTACATTGCCATTCAGGCATCTGAGCAGGGCAGGATGCTGTCCCTGCGCGTGCAGAACCCGACCATCCGTCCGGTGGTGCAGAAAAAGGGACAGCTCATCACCCAGAAGCCGGATGCGAAATTCCATGGCTATGGCATTCCGGAGATGCAGCGCATCACCGCAAAGTACCACGGGCATCTGATCTGGAACCTTGCCGATGGGATATTTTACCTGCAAGCACTGTTGCAGGCCGAGCCGGATACACCGAGTGAGCAGCCACAGGAGAGGGTTTTATGATTTTAGCGATCTGCGCACAGGATACCGAACAAGTAAAAGAACTGAGCGGATATGTGGGCAAGCTGCCCGATCTGGAGCAGCTGCACTATCCAAGCGGAAAGGCACTGCTCCGCGCGCTGCGCAAGGGGCAGCGGTTCGACTTCGTGCTGCTCGATCTGGAGATCGGCGACAAGGATGGGCTGGAGATCGCGCGCATCGTCCGCGCCTGCCAGCCCAAGGCGGATCTCATCCTGATGTCGTCCCAGTCCGCCCATGTCACGCGTGCGTTTTCCCTGCGCGCGGCGCAGTTCTTCCTCAAGCCCATCACGGAGGAAGCCTTCTGTCATGAGATGGAACGGCTCGTCTATCACTATAAGATCGAAAAGCGCAGCTGGTGTGTGCATACCAAAAGCACGGTCTATCGGCTCGCGCCGCTGGATGTGATCTGTATCCGGTCGGAAAGCCGGCATCTCGTCATCGAGACGCGCAATCGGTCGATCGATGTACCTGGCAGGCTGTCCGCCATCGAGCAGCCGCTCGAAGCCTATGGCTTTGCGCGCTGTCATCAGGGGTATATCGTCAACCTCCAGCACGTCCACGCCATCGAAGACAATATGCTGCGGTGCAGCTTTGGCAAGCGTGTGCCCGTCAGCCACCGGATGCGTGCGCGGTTCGAGGCGATCTATGCGGAGTATCGCGCACTCATGCGCTGAGGCGGAAAATACGGTTTGCATATTGGGCGGATCTGTATTATAATGCGGTTGGATGTACAACGTGCCCTGTAACCCGCGGCATGGCTGCGGCGAGCGGGAACGCATGGTTTTTTATAAGATATCAAAGGATTTGAAATAAAAGGAGTGGATCTATGAAGCTGATCTCATGGAACGTAAATGGTCTGCGCGCCTGCGTGCAGAAGGGATTTTTCGACTTTCTGGCACAGGAGCAGCCCGATATGATGTGCTTGCAGGAGACCAAGCTCCAGCCGGAGCAGGCGCCTGACATCGAGGGCTATACGGAGTATTGGAACTCGGCAGAGAAGAAGGGATATTCCGGTACGGCGCTCTTTACCAAAGAGCAGCCGCTCACCGTTGTCAATGGACTTGGCATAGAGGAACACGATCATGAGGGGCGCGTCATCACGGCGGAGTATCCGGCGTTTTATCTGGTGACCGTGTATGTGCCCAATTCACAGGATGCCCTGAAGCGGCTCGATTACCGCATGGCATGGGAGGACGCGTTCCGCGCCTATGTGACCGCACTCGATCAAAAGAAGCCGGTCATCATCTGCGGCGATCTCAACGTGGCACACAAGGAGATCGACCTCAAGAATCCCAAGACCAACCGCCGCAATCCGGGCTTCAGCGACGAGGAGCGCGAAAAGATGACTGCACTGCTGGGTGCAGGCTTTGTGGATACTTTCCGCCATTTCTATCCGGAGCAGGAGGGCGCGTATTCGTGGTGGAGCTACCGGTTCAAGTCGCGCGAAAAGAATGCCGGCTGGCGCATCGACTATTTTCTGGTGTCCGAGCGCTTCCTGCCGCACGTCAAGGCGGCGCGGATCCTGTCCGACGTGATGGGCAGTGACCATTGTCCGGTGGTGATCGAGATTGACTGATCCGCTGGCATGGTGGGGCGCGTTCGGGCTGGACGGGACGGATGCCGCGGACGAGACGGAGGAGCTTCCGGAGCGGCCCGATCTGGACGCGGTATGGCAGGAGCCGGAGGCGGCGGACGATTGCGACCCCCTGACCGGACTGCCGCTCGTGTGCTGTCCGGTGTGCGGTGTGCCCGTCTATCGCGAGGGGCTCACGGAGCAGACGTGTCCGGTCTGCGGCTGGATACAGGACGAGGATACGGCGGATCCATGGGCGGAGAGCGCGGAAAACGGGATGTCGCTCATGCAGGCGCAGATGGATTTTCGTACATTTGGAAGGATAAATCGGAGATTCGAAGGAGAAAACGAGGATGCTGAATTTTAGGAACGATTACAGTGAGGGCGCACATCCCAATATCCTGGAGGCGATGCGCGTCAACAATCTGACACCGGTGGTGGGCTACGGCAAGGACGAGCATTGCGCGCACGCGGTAGAGATGATCCGCGAGCGGTTCAACTGTCCGGCAGCGGACGTGCATTTTCTGGTAGGCGGCACGCAGACCAATCTCATCATGATCGCGGCGGCACTGCGTCCGTTTGAGGCGGTCATCTGCGCGGAGACCGGTCATATCAATGTCCATGAGACGGGTGCGATCGAGGCGACCGGACATAAGGTCATCGCCGTGCGCAAGCCGGATGGCAAGCTGACGCCTATGGATCTCATCACGGTTCTGCGCGGGCATCCGGACGAACACATGGTCAAGCCGCGCATGGTGTATATCTCGCAGTCCACCGAGCTGGGCACGGTCTACACGCGCCGCGAGCTGGAGCTGCTGCGCAAGGTGTGCGACGAGCAGGGACTGATCCTGTATCTGGACGGCGCACGGCTGGCAAGCGGCATGACGGCGGAGGACTGCGACCTCATGCCGGCAGACCTGCCGCGCCTGTGTGACGCGTTCTATATCGGCGGTACGAAGAACGGTGCGCTGTTCGGGGAAGCGCTGGTGATCGTGAATCCTGCCTTGAAGCCGGATTTCCGCTATATGATCAAGAATCAGGGGGGCATGCTGGCGAAGGGATGGCTGCTTGGGATGCAGTTCGAGGGACTGTTCACAGGTGACCTGTATTTCACGCTCGGCCGCTATGCCAATGCAATGGCGATCCGTCTGCGGGACGGCTTGTGGGCGAAGGGATACGAGCTTGCATATTCTGCGACCACCAACCAGATCTTTGCCATCCTGAGCAAGGATCAGATCTTTGAGCTGACCAAGGAAGTGGCATTCGAGTTCCACAGCAGCTGGGACAAGACCCATGACGTCGTGCGTTTCGTGACCTCATGGGCGACCCGTGCCGAAGATGTCGATGCCCTGCTGGCATTGCTGTAACGCAGCTTCACAGCCGTTCGGAGCGACCGGACGGCTGTTTTTTCATGGAAGGGAGAGAGTGCCATGACACCGGAAGCGGTGCTCAAGCAATATTTTGGATATGATGCGTTCCGCCCGAGCCAGAAGCCGCTGGTCATGCGCCTGCTTGCCGGACAGGACGTGCTGGGGGTCATGCCCACGGGCGCGGGCAAGTCGGTGTGTTATCAGGTGCCTGCGCTCATGCGGCAGGGGACGGCACTTGTGATCTCGCCCCTCATTTCCCTGATGCACGATCAGGTGCGGGCCTTGCAGCAGGCAGGCATCGCGGCGGCGTGTCTCACGAGCGCACAGAGCGGAGAAGAACGCGCCCGTATCCTGCGCGAGGCGCGGCAGGGACGGTATCAGCTGCTGTATGCCGCTCCGGAGCGGCTGCAAACGCCCAATTTTCGCGCACTGTGTCAGAGCCTGTCCCTGTCGCTCGTGGCGGTGGATGAAGCGCACTGTGTTTCCCAGTGGGGGCAGGACTTCCGCCCCAGCTATCTGCAAATTGCGGGATTTTTGCAGGAGCTGCCCAGCCGTCCGCCCGTGTGCGCCTTTACCGCAACGGCGACCGAGCGCGTGCGGCAGGATATCGTGCGTCTGCTCGGCTTGCAGGAGCCGTTTTTGCTGGTCTCCGGTTTTGACCGTCCCAACCTGCGCTTTTTCGTATCCGAACCGGCGAACAAGCGTGCGGCATTGCTTGCGGAACTTGCCAAACGGCAGGAACAGAGCGGCATCGTCTATTGCCTGACGCGCAAGCAGGTCGATGATGTGTATGGGGTGCTGCACGGACGCGGCATCCCTGCGGCGCGGTATCATGCAGGCTTGGATACGGCGGTACGCCGGCAGGCGCAGGAAGATTTCCTCTATGACCGCGTGCGCGTGCTCGTAGCGACCAACGCCTTCGGCATGGGCATCGACAAGCCGAACGTATCGTTCGTTCTGCATTACAGCATGCCGACCGATCTGGAAAGCTACTATCAGGAAGCCGGACGCGCGGGACGGGACGGCAGGCAGGCGGACTGCATCCTCTATTATGAACCGGCGGACTGGCGCATGTGCCGCTTCCTGATCGAGAACAGCCGCGCCCTGTCGGACGATCTGGACGCGGAGACCTCCAAGCGCATCCTGGAGCGCGACATGGAACGCCTGCGGCGGATGCGGTGGTATACGCAGACCACCGACTGTCTGCGCGCCTGCCTGCTCCATTATTTCGGGGAGTCCGCGCCGTCCTACTGCGGCGGCTGCTCGAACTGCGGCACGCACTGGGCATGGAAGTAGGAAACGCTGGATGCCCAGAAGATCGTCTCCTGTGTGTTCCGCCTGCATCAGCGTGGACGGGCGGTGGGCAAGCATTTCCTCATCGAACTCCTGCGCGGAGAGCGTACCGAGCGGGTGACGGCAGCAGGGCTGGATACGCTGTCCACCTTTGGCATCATGCGGGACAGCTCGGTCTGTCACATCCGGTATGTGCTGGACTGTCTGATCGCGCAGGGGTATCTGACCTGTCGGACGGAGGAACTGCCCATCCTCCAGCTGAACGGACGGTCGGGGGAGATCATCAAGGAGCATAAACCCTTTATGGTCAAGGAGGCAAAGCGTGTGCGTGCGGATGCGGCGCACACGCCGCACACGCCGCAGGATGCCAGATTGTTTGCCGCGCTGCAGGAGACCTGTAGGCGGCTGGCGGTGCGTGCGGGCGTGCCCGCATACGCCATCCTTTCGGAGGCGATCCTCATGGAGATCTGCAGGCGGCAGCCGCGCTCCATTCGGGAGCTTACGCAGATCGCGGGCATCCCGACCTATAAGGCGAAGCGGTACGGCGCAGCGTTCGTGGACTGTGTGTTGGCGTATCGGCGCAGACAGCAGAAATAAAGGGGGAAAAAAAGCGGCATCGCAACTGCGATGCCGCTTCAGCGTGTCAAAAAAGTCCTTGTACCCGCACCATCGGGCGCGAAACCGGGCCCTGTATCCCAAGGGGGCTGGAAGGGCTGTGACAGGGTCTCAGCACTCGGTTTTCCAGAAGGAAACGGAAGAGGGGGGCAGCACAGCGCCGCCGCCGAAGTCGTGCAGCTGCCCGGTGATGAGATCGACGGCGCGGCCGGCGCGTGCGTCGAAGTGAGCGGTGTAG
>JARIAV010000132.1 GCA_029257685.1 Butyricicoccus sp. | reverse complement strand
GCTGTCATGCATCTCGATGCAGTTGCCAAGGCACGCGCATTCCATAAGAGCTTTCCGCAGTATGCAGTGACACCACTTGCACAGCTGTCCGGCATGGCAAAGCATTTGGGTCTGCGCGGTCTGTTCGTCAAGGACGAAAGCTACCGCTTCGGGCTCAATGCATTCAAGGTGCTCGGCGGCTCCTTTGCAATGGCACGCTATATCGCCGAGGAACTGGGACGCGATGTTTCCGAAATGACGTATGATTACCTCACAAGTCAGAAGCTCAAGGATGAATTCGGGCAGGCAACCTTCTTCACCGCAACCGATGGCAACCACGGGCGCGGGGTCGCGTGGGCGGCAAACAAGCTCGGGCAGAAGTCCGTTGTGCTGATGCCCAAGGGCAGCGTGCAGTCGCGCTTCGACAACATTGCGAAGGAAGGCGCAAAGGTCACCATCGAGGAAGTCAACTATGATGAATGTGTGCGCCGCGCGAATGCCCTTGCGGAGCAGACGGAGCACGGTGTCATGGTACAGGATACCGCGTGGGACGGCTATGAAAAGATCCCCGCATGGATCATGCAGGGCTATGGTACGATGGCGAGTGAGGCTGGCGAACAGCTTGCCGAGGCTGGTTTTACGCGTCCGACCCATGTATTCGTACAGGCCGGCGTCGGTTCTCGTGCCGGTGCGGTCGTCGGATACTTTGCAAATCGCTATGCAGACGATCCCCCGAAGTTCATCGTCATGGAGGCACAGGCGGCGGACTGTCTCTATCAGGGCGCAAAGGCGGCAGATGGTGACATCCGTTTCGTAGAGGGCGATCTGCAAACCATCATGGCAGGCCTTGCCTGTGGAGAACCCAACACGATCTCTTGGGATATTTTGAAAAATCACACCTCATACTTCGTATCCTGTCCGGATTGGGTCTCTGCAAAGGGGATGCGCATGCTGGGCGCACCGGTCAAGGGCGATCCGCAGGTCGTTTCCGGAGAATCCGGCGCGGTCGGTATGGGTCTCATCGCGACCCTCATGCAGTCCGAAGCGTATGCGGAGCTCAAAACGGAGATCGGTCTGGACGAAAACAGCACGGTCCTGATGTTCTCGACGGAGGGCGACACCGACCCTGAGAACTATCAGAAGATCGTATGGAATGGCGCATATCCAACAGAATGAGAATTGAAGGAAGCATTAGGGAGGCTATCAAGATGGATTTTCAGGCAATCAAGACGGCAGCAGAGGGATACCGTGCGGACATGACCAAGTTCCTGCGTGATCTGGTCAAATTCCCCGGGGAATCCTGCGGCGAAAAAGAACATATCATGCGCATCAAGGAAGAAATGGAAAAGGTCGGCTTCGATAAAGTCGAGATCGATCCGATGGGCAATATCTTAGGCTATATGGGACACGGTGAGACCCTCATCGGCTTTGACGCACATATCGATACCGTAGGTATCGGCAACCGCGCAAACTGGGCATTCGATCCCTATGAAGGCTTTGAGTCCGAGGAGGAGATCGGCGGCCGCGGTACATCGGACCAGATGGGCGGCATCGTCTCTGCTGTTTACGGCGCAAAGATCATGAAGGATCTGTCCCTCTTGTCTGACAAGTATACCGTTCTCGTGACCGGCACCGTGCAGGAGGAAGACTGCGACGGTCTGTGCTGGGAGTACATCGTCAAGGAAGATAAGGTAAAGCCGGCATTCGTCGTTTCCACAGAGCCGACCGATGGCGGCATCTACCGCGGACAGCGCGGACGCATGGAGATCCGTGTCGATGTCAAGGGGGTATCCTGTCACGGCTCTGCACCGGAACGCGGTGACAATGCGATCTATAAAATGGCAGATATCCTGCGCGAAGTCCGTGCACTCAATGAAAACGATGCCGAGGACGGCACAGAGATCAAGGGTCTCGTGAAGATGCTCGACGAAGCTTATAATCCGCAGTGGCAGGAGGCACGCTTCCTTGGCCGCGGTACTGTGACCACCTCGGAGATCTTCTTCACCTCTCCAAGCCGCTGTGCGGTTGCCGATTCCTGTTCGGTTTCTCTCGACCGCCGCATGACCGCAGGCGAGACATGGGAGAGCTGCCTGGATGAGATCCGCGCCCTGCCCGCAGTACAGAAGTACGGCGAGGATGTGACCGTATCCATGTACCAGTACGAGCGTCCCTCATGGACGGGCTGTGTTTACCCGATCGAGTGTTATTTCCCAACTTGGGTCATCCCAGAGGATCACAAGGTAACGACTGCCCTGCATGAAGCCTATACCAGTCTCTACGGCGAGAGCCGCATCGGCAGCAGCGAGACCGAAGAAATGCGCCGTGCACGTCCGCTCGTAGACAAGTGGACCTTCTCCACCAACGGCGTTTCCATCATGGGACGCAATGGCATCCCGTGCATCGGCTTTGGCCCCGGTGCAGAGGCTCAGGCGCATGCCCCGAACGAAAAGACATGGAAGCAGGATCTTGTGGTCTGTGCCGCTGTCTATGCCGCACTGCCCACTCTGTATACGAAATAAGACCAAATGAAGGAGTATGGAAATCATGGATGCAACACTGAAGAAATATATCGATAAGCTCAATGCCCTCAACTTTAAGGAAATGTATGAAAATGACTTTTTCCTGACATGGGAAAAGACCGACGATGAGATCGAAGCGGTGTTTACCGTTGCAGATGCGCTCCGCTATATGCGTGAGCACAACATCTCCACCAAGATCTTCGAATCTGGTCTGGGCATCAGCCTGTTCCGCGACAACTCTACCCGTACCCGCTTCTCCTTTGCTTCCGCTTGTAATCTGCTGGGTCTGGAAGTACAGGATCTGGACGAGGGCAAGAGCCAGATCGCTCATGGTGAGACCGTGCGCGAGACGGCAAACATGATCTCGTTCATGGCAGATGTCATCGGCATCCGCGATGATATGTACATCGGCAAGGGCAATACCTATATGCACCATGTATCCGAGGCTGTGCGTGAGGGGCATAAGGACGGCGTACTCGAACAGATCCCGACCCTTGTGAACCTCCAGTGCGATATCGACCATCCGACCCAGTGTATGGCAGATATGCTCCATATCATCCACCACTTCGGCGGCGTGGAAAACCTCAAGGGCAAAAAGGTTGCGATGACTTGGGCGTATTCTCCGTCTTACGGCAAGCCGCTGTCCGTTCCGCAGGGTGTCATCGGTCTGATGACCCGCTTTGGTATGGACGTTGTGCTGGCACATCCGGAAGGCTATGAGGTCATGCCTGAGGTCGAGGAGGTCGCAAAGAAGAACGCAGAGGCAACAGGCGGTACTTTCACCAAGACCAACTCTATGGAGGAGGCATTCAAGGACGCAGATATCGTATATCCGAAGTCCTGGGCACCGTTTGCAGCCATGGAGAAGCGCACCGATCTCTATGCAGAGGGTGACGCAGAGGGCATCAAGGAGCTGGAAAAGGAGCTGCTTGCCCAGAACGCAGAGCACATGGACTGGTGCTGCACCGAAGAACTGATGAAGACCACCAAAAACGGCGAAGCGCTGTATCTGCACTGCCTGCCCGCAGACATCAACGATGTTTCCTGCGAGCATGGCGAGGTAGAGGCATCGGTATTCGATCGCTACCGTGTACCGCTCTACAAGGAGGCTTCCTATAAGCCGTACATCATCGCAGCGATGATCTTCCTTGCAAAGTGCAAGGATCCACAGGAAATGCTCAAGAAGCTGTATAAGCGCGACGCAGAGCGTCAGATGAAGACAGACGATTGATCGGAACAGAATGGCGGGGCCAACAAACCCCGCCGTTCTATATTTTAACATAGAAAGAGGAAATATCTATGGGTAAGAGAATCGTGATCGCACTGGGCGGCAATGCACTTGGAAATACACTCAGTGAGCAGATGGCAGCCGTCAAGCACACGGCAAAAGCCATCGTGGATTTGATCGAGCAGGGACATGAGGTCATCATCTCGCACGGCAACGGGCCGCAGGTGGGCATGATCCATCATGCCATGAATGAACTGACCCGCGTGGTTGAGCAGGATTTCCCCATGCTGCCCATGTCCGTCTGTGTGGCAATGAGCCAGAGCTACATTGGCTATGACTTGCAGAATGCACTGCGCGAGGAGCTGCTCGATCGTGGCATCCCCAAGCCGTGCGCAACCGTTATCACACAGGTCGTGGTCGATCCGGAGGATCCGGCATTCCAGAACCCGACCAAGCCGATCGGCCGCTTCATGACGCAGGAGGAGGCAGAGAAGCTGCGCGAGGAAAAGGGATACGAGATCATGGAGGATGCCGGACGCGGCTGGCGGCGTGTGGTCGCAAGCCCGAAACCACGCGACATCGTGGAGATCGCCACTGTGCGTGCGCTGTTTGAAGCCGGTCAGGTCGTCATCGCAGGCGGTGGCGGCGGCATCCCTGTCATTCGTCAGGGCAATCACCTCAAGGGTGCAAGTGCCGTGATCGATAAGGATTTCGCAAGCTGCCTGATCGCACAGCAGGTCGATGCAGATATGCTCATTATTTTGACCGCAGTAGAAAAATGTGCGATCAATTTCGGAAAGCCCGACCAGAAGTGGCTCGACACCATTTCCACCGATGAAGCAAGAAAATACTGCGAGGAAGGGCAGTTTGCGCCCGGATCCATGCTGCCCAAGGTACAGGCGGCGATCAAGTTCGCAGAGTCGGCACCCGGCCGCAAGGCACTGATCACCCTGCTGGAAAAGGCAAAGGATGGCATTGCCGGAGAGACCGGTACGGTCATTCGTCAGATGTAAACAGAAACATATCTGGGTTTGAAAAGATCCCTCCCGCGGCGAGTCATCATCGTGGGAGGGATCGTTCCTTTTGGTCTGAAATCAGCAGAGATACGGGGAAGGATTGACCGGCGGATAGAGCAGGTCGGGGGTGCAGGTGTTGAGGCGATAGGGGCAGACGGTCGGTTCCGTGTTGGACATCTGCCGCAACAGGGCACGCGTGCCATACTGCATTTTATACTCCAGTTCTTCGGGGTAGAGCGCGAGCGTTTGAAGAAAACGAACGCTTTCCCCGTCAGGCAGGGTACATAGGGAAGCCGCCTCGGGCTGATCCTGCAAGTCGACGGTGAGGATGCACGATTGTCTGGTGCTGGCATCAAAGGGCAGGTTTTCTGCACTCGTTGCGAGGGAGTGTCCCGCATCGATCCAAGTATTTTCATCAAAGGGCAGATATGCCGTCACCAAGAGCCAGTGCAGCGGCCAGACCCAACGGTGATCGCTGAGATCGAATTCCCAGTCAGCAGGCAGCGTCATGACAAGCTCGGTGCGTGCCGGGATGCTTGTGCGGCGCGCTTCAGGGATGTGCATGGGCAGAGCCCCCATACCCAATGTTACGATGGTATAGTACGGATGCTCCTGACTTGGCAGGCAGATGCAGAGACCGATATCGATCGCGCGATCGGATTTGGAGGGCAGGATCTCCGCGATTTTTCCAAAATGTTCTTCGATATGTGCCTTGACGGCTGCCCGATCCTTGGGGAGGTAGTGGATGATGGAATCGGGATCGGGTGGTGCGGCTCCTTCCATTGGGATGGGATCGTTCAAAATGGGCAGCTC
>JARIAV010000118.1 GCA_029257685.1 Butyricicoccus sp. | reverse complement strand
CTACGCGCAAATTTGAGTAGCATTTTTTTACAACAAAAACCCGAAATCAGAACGGTTTTCCGTGTCTTTTTTCGGGTTTTTATCACTTTTTATCCAGTTTTCGTTATCTCGCGATCATTCCCACTCGATCGTAGCCGGTGGCTTGGAGGTGATATCATACACGATACGGTTGATATGCTTGACCTCATTTACGATGCGGACGGAGACGCGGTCGAGGACATCATAGGGGATGCGTGCCCAATCGGCGGTCATGAAGTCGGAGGTCGTGACGCCGCGGAGGGCGAGGGTATAGTCATAGGTGCGGCCGTCGCCCATAACGCCGACGGAGCGCATACCGGTGAGGACAGCGAAATACTGATTGATCTGGCGATCGAGTCCAGCCTTTGCGATCTCCTCACGGAAGATCCAGTCAGCCTCCTGTAAGGTAGCGACCTTATCGGGTGTGACTTCGCCGAGGACGCGGATCCCGAGACCGGGGCCGGGGAACGGCTGACGCCAAACGAGGTATTCGGGCAGACCGAGTTCGAGACCCATTGCGCGCACCTCATCCTTGAACAGCAGACGGAGGGGCTCGATGAGCTCCTTGAAGTCCACGACGCTGGGCAGGCCGCCGACATTGTGATGGCTCTTGATGACGGCACTGTCACCGAGACCGGATTCGATGACATCGGGATAGATCGTGCCCTGCACGAGGAAATCGACGGCACCGATCTTGCGTGCCTCGTCCTCGAACACGCGGATGAACTCCTCACCGATGGCCTTACGCTTGGCCTCTGGTTCTTCGAGACCGGCGAGCTTTTTGAAGAAGCGATCCTGTGCATTGGCGCGGACGAAATGGGAATCGAAGCGGGTTGCGAATGCCTGCTCGACCTCATCGCCCTCATTTTTGCGCATGAGACCGGTATCTACGAACACGCAGGTCAGCTGCTTGCCGACGGCCTTGGAGACGAGGGCGGCAACGACGGAGGAATCGACACCGCCGGAGAGGGCGCACAATACCTTTCCATCGCCCACCTTTTCGCGGATGGCGGTGATCTGCTGCTCGATATAGCGGGTCATGGTCCAGTCGCCGGTGCAGCCGCACACATCATAGAGGAAATGTCCCAGCATATCGGCACCATGCGGGGTGTGGTTGACTTCCGGATGGAACTGTACGCCGTAGAACTTACGGTCTGCGCACTCCATGGCTGCGGTGGGGCAGGTATCGGTGGTACCGGTCACGCGGAAGCCCTCGGGGACGGCGGAGATGAAGTCGGTATGGCTCATCCAGCAGACCTCCTGCGCGTCCAGATCGGAGAACAGCTTGCTGGACTTATCCAGCGCAACCTGTGTCTTGCCGTACTCGCTCTTTTCCGCGGCATTGGAGACCGTACCGCCGAGCAGATACGCCATGAGCTGGCAGCCGTAGCAGATGCCGAGCACAGGGATGCCGAGGTCAAAGATCGCCTTGTCGCAGCGAGGGGATTCGTCCTCATAGACGCTGTTGGGGCCGCCGGTAAAGATGATACCGGCAGGATTCATTGCCTTGATTTCTTCGAGGGGGGTTTTATAGGATTTTACTTCACAGTAAACATGGTGTTCACGCACGCGGCGTGCAATGAGCTGATTGTACTGGCCGCCAAAGTCCAGCACCAGAACGAGCTGATGATTCTCCATGAATCAGTCCTCCAGATAAAATAGTTTGTTCGTTAAAAGTATGCCATATTTCGCGCATCGAGGCAAGTGTTTTTGAATAGAATCGTGATTTTTTATGGGTCATGCCTGCCTGCCCGAAAAATTCCTGTCTGTAATGTACAGCATTCCCGCTCGGCTTGTATATTTTGCAAAATGGCGGAGATACTTTGTCATATACTTCTTGCAAAGGATGGATCTTAGTTATGAATACATGGTTTCGTAAAAGTTTGCTTTGTACGCTGTGTGCGCTGACGTTTATGATGCCTTCGGGGGCATTCTGGGAAGATCGCGTGCAGGCGCTGGCAGAGGAGAGCCTGCTCACGTCGTCCGTTGGGCATGTGCCGACGGTGCAGACGGTGGAAGAAAAGACGGTAGCCGGCGTGATGGTGTCGTTTCCGCTTGCGGCATCTGATCCGGACGGTGACACGGTGACGCTCAAGCTGATCGACCAGCCGCGTTTGGGAACGGCGGTGCTGGACAATGGCAGTTTGATTTATACACCGGCGGCGAACCGCACGGGCACGGATCATTTTTCCTACTGTGCGGTCGATCCGATGGGCAACGAATCGGAGCCGGCGCGGATCTCGGTGAAGATCGAGCGCAATCCCTCGAAGATCACCTATGCGGATATGACGCATAACCCGAATCATCTGGCGGCGGTACGTCTGGCGCAGGAGGATATTTTCTTAGGGGAAAAGATCGGTGCGTCCTATTTTCTGCATCCGGCTCAGCCGATGACGCGCAGTGAGTTCATCGCGATGACGGCGGCGGCAGCGGATCTGGAGATCGTCCCGACGGCCTGTACGGACTTTCAGGATGACAGCGCGCTGTCGCCTTGGGCAAAGCCTTATATCAGTGCGGCGGCAGAAGCCGGATTCATTCAGGGGTATCAGACGGCTTCCGGCTGTGCCGAGATCCGCGGAGAAAAGCCGATCACGCTTTCGGAAGCGTCGGTCATTCTGTCCCATCTGGTGAAGCGTGTGCCGACTGCGGGGCATGGGGTATCGTACCAGACGGTTCCGGCATGGGCGGCAGATGCTGCAAGTCAGCTGGCGCAGGCGGAGATCCTGCCAACTGCGGCGGATCTTGATCTGTCCGAACCGGTCACGCGGGAGATGGCATGTACCATGCTGTATAAGATCATGGGGTGATGGGGCTTCCCTGCCCCTCTGGTTGGTGTATGTTGGAAAACCGCAGGTTTTTCATTCCTGACAAAATAATTTTGCTTCAAAGCGAGGGGGAGTTCTTGGAAATCCGTTTGGTTTTCCTTTCCGCTAAAAGGATTTGCTTCAAAGCAAAGGGAACAGTTTTGGAACGTCCGCCCGGTTTTCCTTTCTGCTAAGAAATTTTTGCTTCAAAGCAAAGAGTAACGTGTCGCGGCCGCGCGACGGCGGCATAAGGACTATAACCTTGCGGTTCTTGTACTTATGAATCCAACACTCCCTCTCCATCGGATTGACCTCGGTGCCGCCGCTAGGGTGTGAAAGTATGAGCTCCGCCACAGGCGGGATTTCTGCGGTCGGTTCGTTTTTGCGGAAGTGCCCCAAGGGTGGGAAAGTATGAACTCCGCCACAGGCGGGATCGTGCAGCCCTTGGGGTGCTTTTATACAATCAACTGCATATAGCGGTCATGCGTCTCCGTGTGACCGCTATATGCTTTTTTTGTGATATCGTTCTGTTTTGGTGTGTGCAGGGGGCACTGTGCGTGCAGGAAGTCGCTATATGCGAGAGGGTCACTGTACACGCCAGGGGGCACTGTGCGTGCAGGAAGTTACTGTACGCGAGGGGGTCACTGTACGCGCAGGGATTCGATGAACGCCTCGTCCGGTGTGACGAACGCGGTCTGGTACACATGGTAGATGACAAAGCCCGGTTTTGCGCCCGATGGCTTTTTGAGGTTGCGCACTTCGGTA
>JARIAV010000067.1 GCA_029257685.1 Butyricicoccus sp. | reverse complement strand
ACAAGGTGTTGAGCCATGTCTGCACCTGTCGCACATCATTTCCGGACATTCCCTCTACCAGACGGCGTGGGAAGATCGGGATGGAATCGGGAAGGTTCTGGTCAGAAAACGAATTTTGAATATCATCGTAGATCTCGTTCATACGATCCCATGTTTGCCTGCCGACGATCCCGTCCACTGGAAGACCGAATTGGCTTTGAAACAGCTTCACGGCGTCCTCTGTCTGCTCTCCAAAGTCTCCGTCTATATCGACAGGGATGAGTCCCGGATAGAAGGTTGCAATGATAGAGAGATAGTATTGTACCGTGGAAACTGGTTCGCCCTGTGCGCCGCGCTGCAAGAAGGGAGGAAAAATGTCGGTCACATCCTCCAACTGCACCCCCTCGCTCGTCAGCTCTGCGAGCTTGGTGATGGCGGAATACAGATAGGCGATACGGTACCATGTCTGCTTGCCAACGATCCCATCCGGATTGAGACCGAAGATCTGCTGAAAGGCTTTTACGGCTTCCACGGTGCTTTGATCGAAGGCACCATTGACCGGATAGATCTTGGGAATGGCGGGATAGTTGTTGGAGATCCGGTTCAGGCGCAGCTGGACGGTGCGGACCGGATCTGCGAGATCTCCGAACTGGAGCGCATAACCGGGATAGGAGCCGATGTTTGGCACAACAGGGGCATTCTGCACGATGTTGAGGTCATTGCCATAGAATGAGGTCAGGATCTCGTATGGCGTTTTTCCAGCCTCTGCCAGTGGGACCGTACCCCATTGGCTGAGCCCATCGCAGGTGACGGTCGTGCCGTTGCAGTACTGTGCAAACAGTGGCTCCACCGCGTTGGGGCGTGTTAGGTAGTCATCAAACAATTCATCCACGATATCTGATATATTATCGAAGATGTCACGCCCATCTACATACGCCTGATCGAAGGCGGTGGAGTTGGTGATATCAAAATCATAGCCCTGTGAGCGATACCATTCGGTATAGATACGGTTGAGGGCAAAGGATACCTGCGCATAGACATTGGCACGGATGGCGTTTTCTGGCCATGTCGGGTAGATCTCAGAGGAAGCTACATTCTTGATGTAGTAGGGGAAGGGAACCGTTACATTGCGCGCATTTTCGTTGTTGGGTCTTCCCAGATGTACGGTGATCGTTTCGGGAATGGTCGGAAGTGCCATCAGCGGGCCTCCTTTGTCTGACGGAAATCATTGAGGGTCTCTGGTGGTAAGACATTGATTTTGGTGGAGGGGCGGCCGGCGGTCTCCGGAGACAGAGAGACCGGCAGGGTAGAGGCAATGCCGGGGAAGATCGAGATATCCTCGATCTGTGCCGACTGATAGCCGGGCAGATCCACCTTGACGGAATAATTGAGATAGGGGATCGGCTGGTCGGGGCGGATGGAGTCCTCCAGTGCCGGTGCAGGAAGCTCCATGACGGGGGTGCGTCCGGAAGCATCCGTGCGCACCGTGCGGTATAAGACGGGGGATCCTCCCTCGGGCTGTGCGTAGACGGTCACAAGGGCGTTCGGAAGCGGAATGGTCCCTCGTGCGGCTGTGACCGCAACACGCAGGAAACCAATGGCCTTGGGATACTCTGCCATAAAAAAGCTCACTCCTTAGAAAATATCAAACATCGCTGCCAGCGCAGCACTGCCTTATTCTATGAGCGGAAAGGCACAGAAATGCAAGATACATGCGGGCAGGGTTTTGCTATTTTCGGCGATTTCCCAAGGAATGTTTCACGTGAAACGCCGCAAGGAATCGGAACACATTTACAGAGCGTTCAAAGTTTTTCCGTATTCCCGACACAATCTTCTGCTATAATAAAAACAGAATTTGGGGTACAGACTGCTTGTCTGCCCAGAAAGAGGAAGTATCGTATGAAAGAAGTCAAACAACCGGATCGCAAGCGTATCTTATATTTTTACAGCGTTGCGATCGCACTTCTGCTCATCGGCAACCTGCTCCTTCCCAGCTTGATCGCGCCAAAGACCAAGGCGGTCAGCTACAATGAATTTGTAGCTATGGCGCAGGAAGGGAAGATCGCGCAGGCAGAGATCCAGAGCAAGGACAACCGGATCGTATTTACCGTCGATGACAGCAAGAACAAGAAAGAACAGGTCTATGTAACGGCTTTGGTAGATGACCCCGATCTCATCGGGCGTCTGCTGGATTCCAAGGTGGATTTCACCAAGATCTGGCCAACGGCACCTTCTCCATTTTTGACAGCGGTGCTGCCGTTCCTGCTCATTATGGGATTCGGTATGTGGATGACCCGCTCGATGCAGAAGAAGATGGGCTCCGGTGCGATGAGCTTTGGAAAGTCCAATGCCAAGATGTATGTGGCATCTGAAACCGGCATCCATTTTTCAGATGTGCAGGGCGAAGACGAGGCAAAGGAGCTGCTCACGGAGATCGTCGATTTCCTGCATGATCCACAGCGGTATGCAGATATCGGCGCACATATCCCCAAGGGTGCTTTGCTGGTAGGCCCTCCGGGTACAGGTAAAACTCTGCTTGCCAAGGCGGTTGCAGGTGAGGCGAATGTGCCGTTCTTCTCGATCTCCGGCTCGGAGTTCGTGGAGATGTTTGTCGGTATGGGTGCAGCAAAGGTGCGTGACCTGTTCAAGCAGGCAAACGAAAAGGCGCCCTGTATCGTGTTCATCGATGAGATCGATACCATTGGTAAGAAGCGCGAGGGTTCCGGCGGCATGGGCGGCAATGATGAGCGCGAACAGACGCTCAACCAGCTGCTGACCGAGATGGACGGCTTTGACGGCAGCAAGGGCGTTGTCATTCTGGCGGCGACCAACCGTCCGGAATCGCTGGATCCGGCGCTCTTGAGACCGGGACGCTTTGACCGCCGTGTGCCGGTCGAGCTGCCTGATCTGATCGGCCGTGAGGCGATCCTCAAGGTACATGCACAGAAGGTCAAGTGTGAGCAGGGACTGGACTTCAATGCGATCGCGCGGATGGCGGCTGGTGCTTCGGGTGCAGAGCTTGCCAATATGGTCAATGAGGCAGCACTGCGTGCAGTCCGTGCCGGACGAGATAAGGTCGCGCAGTCCGATCTGGAAGAAAGCGTGGAAGTGGTCATTGCAGGCTACCAGAAGAAAAACAAGATCCTGTCCAACAAGGAAAAGCTGATCGTGTCTTATCATGAGATCGGTCATGCGCTGGTTGCGGCCCTGCAAAGCCATTCGGCTCCGGTCACCAAGATCACGATCATTCCGCGTACATCGGGTGCGCTGGGCTACACCATGCAGGTGGAGCAGGAGGAGCATAACCTGATGAGTCGGGAGGAGCTGGCAAACAAGATCGCGACCCTGACCGGCGGCCGTGCGGCGGAAGAACTCGCGCTGCACTCTATCACAACCGGTGCTTCAAATGACATTGAGCAGGCGACACGGTTGGCGCGTGCGATGATCTCCCGTTACGGCATGAGTGATGCTTTCGGCATGGTGGCGTTCGAGCAGGTACACAATGCATATCTTGGCGGAGATGCCTCTATGGCTTGTGCGGACAAAACAGCAGCGGAGATCGACCAGATGGTCGTGACGCTGGTGCGCAAGCAGTATGACAAGGCGAAGCAGCTGCTGAGTGAGAACATGGATAAGCTGCATGCGCTGTCCAAGCATCTTTACGATCATGAGACCATTACAGGCGATGAGTTCATGAAGCTGTTGGAAGAGCCCAAGCTGGAAATGGAAAAACCAGAAGAGGAATAACCGGATATCTGATAGAAGACAGCCCTGGATCGATGCAGTCGATTCGGGGCTTTTTCATTCCAAAAATTACCAGAAATCTTGTGGGAAACGTCAATTGACTTTTCCCAAAACATACCGTATCATAGAAGATAATGATTATCATCTTTTGGAGGGAATTTTATGGAATTGAAGGGAACAAGAACCGAGCAGAATATCAAGGCTGCACTCGCTGGCGAGTCTATTGCAAGAAATAAATATACTTACTACGCAGATCAGGCTCGGAAAGAGGGGAATCCGGAGCTGGCTGCAATGTTTGAGCGCATGGCAGGCAATGAGTCCATTCATGCGAAGATCTGGTACACCGCTCTGCATGGTGAGGTCGGCAGCAATATGGAGAACCTGCGCAGCGCGGCAAAGGGCGAGTTTGAAGAATGGTCCTCTATGTATCCGGAGTTTGCCAAGATCGCGCGCGAGGAAGGCTTTGAAAAGCTGGCAGTGACTTTTGAGCGCGTCGCAGAGATCGAAAAGAATCATGAAAAGCAGTTCATGGAAGCCATGATCGAGCTGGCAAAAGCAACCAAAAACCAAAAGGCACAGCTTGCCATCGAGCAGGAACATGAGATCCAGAAGAAGCCGGGATATCGCTGTGCATTTTGCGGTGCAGTGTATGAAAACCGTTTGGACGTTTGCCCAGTTTGTGAGGCAATCGGTTCTTTTGAGCCATGCACCATTCTGTCATAAGATACGGGATACAAAGATGAAAAGACAGCAGATCGTTGCATCTGCTGTCTTTCTTTTTAGGGGCGATCTGAAAAGTCGAAATACTCGTCTTTGTCACAGTACCTACCAGCTGATGCGTTTTTTGCCTTGCATTTGTACACGCACTGTGAAAAATTCATCGATTTTTTTGTTTTCAGATACGCTCTAGATCAATGTAACATTGTAGGTACGGAACCAGATGTCGAGCTGTAGGAGATACGCGAAGATCTGCGGCGTGCGCATCAGCTGCCCGTACCACGGCGCAGACAGAGCATC
>JARIAV010000065.1 GCA_029257685.1 Butyricicoccus sp. | reverse complement strand
CTCGAAATATGCTGAAATACCACGCGTGCCCCTGTACGCAGTGCCAGCGCGATATCTCTTGCCACCATTGCCTCCTCTGCGGCGGACTTTGCACCCTGCACGCCGAACTGCTCCGCTGCCCGAGAGCCAAAGTTGACACCGGCAGACAAAACCAGCGAGCGATCCTCCTCATGGAACGACAGCACGGTATCGTGCGCGACTGCCTGCTCCATTGCGGTCATGCACAGGTTCATGTCGGTCAGATTCAGTCCGTCATCGGTAAACCCAGGTGCGCCCTCTGCGATCAGTGCGGCAAAGTCGGTCAGCTCTGCACCGCGCAGCCCCTTTGTGATCGCGCACGCCTGCTTTACATTCACAAAATCCCCTGCCTTGTGTGCCTGCTCCTGTACATAGCGCAGGGTGTCCACATTGTCACAGGTCGGGCTGGTGTTTGCCATACAGACGACTGTTGTAAAACCGCCAGCTGCGGCCGCACGCATCCCCGAGGCGATATCCTCTTTCGCTGTCTGTCCCGGATCGCGGAAGTGTACATGGGTATCGATGAAGCCGGGGCAGACCGTGTTCCCTGCCGCATCGTAGACCGTGCAGCCCTCCGGCGCCTCGATCTTCGTATCGATCGCCGCAATGATACCACCATCATCGATCAGGATCTCCCGTTTCGCGTCCAATCCTGTGTAAGGATCCATTACCTGTGCATTTTGAATGAGCAGCATTCGATTCTCCTCCTTGTCTCCTGCGCCTACATCGTCATCGCGTGTTCCAATGTCACGATCGGCTGATATCGTTTGTCCTGCGCCCGCAATCCCGTCAAGATGCGCGTGCGGATATCTTCTTTTTGTTCTTCTGTATAGCCAAACGGAACGACGACTTCAAAAATCAAACTGATCTTTCGTTCGCCCTCCACAACGCGAAAATCGTGCATGGTGAGGGCCGGATCGATGGCATTGAGGACTTCCATCGTCTGATCCCGCATGGCGTCGATATGGGGATCCCCCACGCGCACAGGATCCATGTGGATCACCGTATAGACCCCTGTATTTTCCCAGACCTTGCGCTCGGCCTCGTCGATCAGTTCATGCACTGCAACGAGATCGGCAGTATCCGGTACTTCTGCATGGAGAGACGCCAGTGACTTTCCAACTCCATAATTATGGATGATGAGATC
>JARIAV010000020.1 GCA_029257685.1 Butyricicoccus sp. | reverse complement strand
GAAAGCTGCTCCGCGTATCGCATTTTCTGCTCCTGAAACTCCGCCTTGGACAAGTCCCCATCCAAATAGAGCGTGAGCAGTTTTTCCTTTCTCTTTTGGAGCTGTCGCTCCTGTTTTTGCAAGCGATCGAGCGAGACTGCGCGTTCTTGTCCGCCCTGCTGCAAGCTGTGCAGTACAAGAGAAAACACCCGCTGTCGATCGAATCGGAGTTCAGGCAGCAGCGCTGTGATCATGCGGTTGAGCTCCTGCGTGCGCACATTGGGCAGCGGACACCCCTTCTTCCCCTGCAAGCGATACATCCGGCAGCTCCAATATTCCATTTGTCCTGCGGCTGTGCGAAACTGTCTGCGATGGCATGGGGTCTCATGCAGCTGACAAACGATCTTTCCGCTGTAAGCATAGCGATTCTGCGCCGCCGACGCATGTTCCCGTACTTTTTGCCCACGTTCGTTCAATATGGCGTTGGCACGCTCCCAAAGGGACTCGGATACGATCGCCGGAATATTGGGATCGGGATGCAGGACCCATTCCGTCGGGGGAAGCAGCTCACGCTGTTTGGTGCGATAATCCAGCGACTGCGTTTTATGCCCACAGTACCACCCCTTGTACTTTGGATTGCGCAGGATACTGCGAACGGTCGCTTCACTGAACGCGCCCCCTGTCCGGCTGTGGTATCCCTGCGCAGTCAGGATCTGTGCGAGCCGCCGCACACCATATCGTCCGCTGGCATACAGCGTAAAGATCATACGCACCGCCTGTGCCTGCTCCTCCTGTACGGACAATCTGCAATCCTTCTTTTCATACCCCCAAATACAGTCGTTCCCCAGCACATGGCCCCCTTGGATGGATTGTCGAAATCCAAATTTCAGCCGTTCGGACAGCTTACGCACCTCATCCTGTGCGACCCCTGCCATGACCACCAGCCGGAACTCACTGTCCGGATCGAGTGTATTGATCTGATCGTTTTGAAACAGCACCCCGACCCCTGCGGACAAAAGCAGCTGGGTATAGCGGATGCTGTCCAACGTGCTGCGCGAAAACCGCGAGATCTCCTTGGTGATGATAAAGTCAAAGCGTCCTGCCTGCGCATACGCGATCATCCGCAGGAAGTGCTCCCTTTTATATGTACTCGTACCCGAGATCCCTTCATCGACATAACCCGAAACAAAGTGCCAGTTTTCATTGTTCTGGATCTGATCGGTATAATAGTCGATCTGATGCTGAAGGCTGCCCTGCTGCTCCAGTTTGTCTGTAGAGACCCGCGCATAAAACGTGACGCGCAGGGGCAAGTCATAGATCGTTTTTCCCATTCGCAGCTGCTCTCGTATCTTTTGGATGTGTTTCATCTGTTTTCCCCTCCCGATCCCTCTTTTGCAGACAGCGATATGCAGTCAGATATTGTGACTCAGAAATCAGTTTTCTGTTGTAGATCCGCTTCAAAAACGCCTCTGCCAGATCATATTCCAGCTCTTTCATACCGATCCCTCCCATGCCTGTATCCTATGTTTTGCCCCATCATTCTATGTATCCAGAAAATCTTGAATTATTTCTTGTTGACCTTTATTTATTCAGAAAATCGGTCGATAAATAAATGAAGGGAATTTTATCTTTTTACGAAAAATTTCTTTATCATTCTTTGCAAGCCAAAGGGGGATCTTGACAGTGAGCCTTACAAAGAAATTTTTATCACATCTATTTGGTCGTTCCAGTGAAGACGGAGAAAATCCGATCGGAACGCCCGAGGAATCACCATCCACACACACAGCAGATTTGTCGGATCATACCCAGCCAGATACAAATGAGGCTCCGTCTGAAGAGACAATCGACCCTACATGCATCACACTGCCCGAAGATCACGCCTTCCATCAGCTGTTCGAAATGTATCTTCGCACCTCGCCCGATGCACCCAAGCCGCAGCTGACCATGATCGCTCCGGCAGATTTTCCGATCGATGCCGATGTACTCGCGCAGGAGGCCTCTTCCTTCCGCATGTTGCTCGATCGCTCTGCACAGAAGCGTTTATGGACCTTTACCAATGCCTGCGAGACCGGTGAGCCAACCGACGCCGATGCAAAGATCCGCATCCATTTCTCTCAGGACCAAATGACGGCATGGTTCATTGCCTATCCGCCGATCGGAGACGGTCGGCCGCTCGATCTGGAAATGATCGCAAAAAAACTGGTCGAATGCAAGGTCAGCTTCGGTCTTGACGGCTCCGTTGTCAATACCCTGTGCACGCGTGCGGATCGCTACTTCTGTATCATCCCCATTGCACATGGTACACGCCCGATCGATGGCGTGGACGGAGAGATCATCGATCATTTCCCGCGTGTGATCCAGCATGAGATCCCGGTCGATGAATACAACCAAGTCGATTACACCTCTCTGAATCTGGTACATAATGTAGAAA
>JARIAV010000341.1 GCA_029257685.1 Butyricicoccus sp. | reverse complement strand
GATAAATTGACTTTCTGCGCGGAAAAGGGTATGCTAAATAGCGGGTAACCCTGTAGATCGATTAGGAGTGAAAATAGAATGGGCATACAGCAAAATCCTGAAGAAAGCCAACAAAAGAAAATGAAGTGGTGGAAGAAGGCAGCTATTATCGTGTTATTGATCGCGTGCATTGTAGCTGCTGCATATCACCATAAAGATATAGATCCTACACAGACCGCACACACAGAGCAGACGGAGCAGATCCCGCTGGAAGCGGCACAGAAGCAGCCCACTGCACAGCCCACTGAGCAGCCAAGTACGCCAGTCACACCAGTAGTGGCTGAGGAAAAAACACAGACCCCCAAGAAAGAAGATTTTTCCGGTGTTGCATTGTTTGGAAATTCGCAGATCGACGGATTTCATATTTACAATTCCCTGCCGGGAGCGGATTGCCTCTATCGGGTCGGACTGAATGTAAAGTCTGCCTTTGAAAAGCCGATGCTGGGAGAAAAGAAGCCTGTACTGGATAAGCTGGCAGAAAAACAGTATACAGATATTTTTTTGACCTTTGGTGAAAACGAGTTGGGTTGGACGTATCCCGATGTGTTTATAGAGGATTACCGCAAGCTGCTTTCTGCCGTGCGCGAGCGTCAGCCGGATGCAAAGCTGTATATCCAGTCTATCTTGCCCGTCTCGGCAGAGGTCTCTCAAAAAAATGAGGACAATACGAATAATACACGGATCCGGCAGTATAATGAATTGCTGCGCAAGCTGGCGGAGGAAGAATCGGTTACATATATCGATGTTGCAGCCATCGTACAGGATGCAGAGGGGAACCTGCCAAAGGAGGCGGCGACCGACGGCATCCATCCAGGGAAAAACTATAATAAAAAATGGGCAGATCTCATTGCTCGATATGTGACAGAAGGAGTTTCGGAATGAAAAATTATATGCATCAGCGCTGTCTCGCAGGGGCGGCACTTTTCACTCTGCTGCTGACCGGATGCGGCAAGCAGGAAGCGAAGGAACTGCCACCGGCACAGGACGTGATCGCGAGCTTGCAGCAGCAGGTCACTTTTACAGATGAGATGATTGACAAGGATATGGAAGAGACCGATCTTTTTTTTGAAATGGATAGTACGCTAATCAAGGATTCTGCATCACTTGTGGGTTCTGGTGCAACTGCGGAGACGCTTTCTGTCTGGAAGGCACAGGATGCAGCAAGTGCAAAGACCATTGCAGAGACACTGGAAACCTTCAATTCCAACTGGATCGAGGGCTATTCCGACTACAAACCGGAAGAAGTCCCCAAGCTGGAATCGGCTGTGTTCCGTCAGGAGGGGGATTGTGTCATTTATGCCGTGACCGCGGACAATGAAGCAGCGGAAGATGCCATCGATGCGCTGTTCAAATAAGGGGAGCGCGGATCGGTGATTTTTTCAGGACTGACCTTTTTATATTTTTTCCTGCCCATTGTGCTCTTGGGGTACTATCTCCTGCCAAAGAGGGCGCGGAACCTGTTCCTGCTCGCGGCAAACCTGTTCTTTTATGGGTGGGGAGAGCCTTCTTTCGTGCCTGTGATCCTTGGCACTGCGGCGGTCAACTGGGCAGCCGGACTTGCACTCGTGCGTTTTTCGCACAAACGCCTGCGCACAGGCATCTTTGTCAGCGCACTGGTGCTGGACTTTGGACTGCTGTTTGTATTCAAGTATGCAGATTTCGCCCTTGGGACACTCGGTCTGAACAGCCGACTGGGACTTGCGCTTCCACTCGGGATCTCTTTTTATACTTTTCAGGTCGTCTCCTATTTGGTAGATGTCTGGCGGCAGACGGTTCCGGCAGAAAAGAGCTTTGTAGACTTTGCCGCCTATCTTACGTTTTTTCCGCAGCTCATCGCGGGGCCGATCGTGCGGTATGATACCCTGCGCTTGCAGTTGACAGAGCGCAAGGAGAGTGCGCGGCAAGCGGTACAGGGCATCGAATACATCGCCATTGGACTTGCAAAGAAGGTCTTGCTTGCCAACCAGATCGCTGTCCTGTTTCAGGAGGTCACAACACATCTGCCCCAAAGCGGCAGTCTGGGTGCTTGGCTGGGTATGCTTGCCTTTACCTTCCAGATCTATTTCGATTTCAGCGGCTATTCCGATATGGCGCGTGGACTTGGATTGTTATTTGGGTTTGAACTGCCCGAAAACTTCCGTTATCCGTACTGTGCAGAGAGCATCACGGAGTTCTGGCGGCGGTGGCATATCACCCTGTCCAGCTGGTTTCGAGACTATGTATATATCCCGCTCGGCGGCAGTCGGCGCGGCAATGTCTTTGTGCATCTGTTCCTTGTCTGGACGCTCACCGGTCTTTGGCATGGGGCGGCGTGGAATTTCGTCCTGTGGGGCATCTATTACTTTGTCCTCCTCTCGCTGGAAAAGTGGATCGGGCAAGAACGGCTGACCCAGTTGCCGCGTGTTTTACGGCATGGCTATACCCTGCTGGGCGTAGGCATTGGCTGGGTACTGTTTTCCATAGAGGATCTGGGCAGTCTGGGTGCATATGTTACCGCGATGTTTACCGGTGGCGCGATGCAGGCAGACATGCAGGTCGTGGCGTTATCGTATCTGCCGCTCTTGCTGGTCTGTGCAGTCGCTTCTACGCCCCTCGGTGCAAGATTGTGGGCAAAGCTCCGTGGTCATGCATGGTCGGATGTCCTTTCGTTCGTCCTGTGTCTGGCAGTTTTGCTGCTCAGTACCGCGGCATTTGTGGCAAACAGCTACAATCCATTCCTGTACTTTCGGTTTTAAGGGGGCGGGCACATGAAACGAGAACATATCTTTTTGGGTGCGTTTGCCCTCGTGATGATCGGCACACAGGCGGCATTTTGGCTGCTGCCCCATGATACGGTATCGGAGAAGGAAAAACGCGTTTTGAGCAAGCCGCCGCGTGTTTCGCTCTCCCGCATCGTGGACGGACGCTTTATGGAACAGACAGACGCATATCTGACCGATCACTTTCCGGCGCGCGAACCTCTCATTGGAGTCAATGCCGCCTTGCGGCAGGCAGAAGGGCTCAATGCAGTCAATACGATCTATCGCGGCAAAGCGGACTGGCTGATCCCTGCACCGCTTGCGGACGATACGGAGGTATTACATCGCAATCTGTCCGCGCTGACAGCCTTTTTGCAGGAAACCGGAAAACCAGTTTCTGCACTGGTTGTCCCAACCACGGGCGCGATCGAACAAGATTTTTTACCCCGTTTGCATAAGAACTATCCGGATGCTGTGCTTTTGGAGGAGATCCGAAAGGTGTTGGAGGGAACGGCGAAGTGGTGCGATGTGCGCACGGCGTTCGAGGCAGACCCCGAGCGGGAAAAGCTGTTCTACCGAACCGACCACCATTGGACGACGCAGGGAGCCTATCGGGCGTATGAGCAGTTCTGTGCCGTGAGCGATCGGACACCGACCCCGAAAAGTGCATACAAGATCATCGAGGTGCCCGATTTCTATGGTACAAGCTATGCAAAAAGCGGCTTGTGGGCAACCAAACCGGATACGCTGGAGGTTTGGGATACGGGCAAGTCCTATGCCGTGACGGTACAGGACGAAAACAGGAAAGTACAGCAGGATAGTCTGTTCTTCTGGGAGCATCGGGAGAAAGCCGATAAATACCCGATCTTTTTGGACGGCAATCATGGACGTGTCACCATTGAAACAGGGAACAAGGGTGGCAGGCTGCTTGTTTTGCGGGACTCGTTTGCACACTGTCTTGCACCGTTCCTGACAGAGCATTTCGCAAGGATCGATCTGATCGATCTGCGCTACTTCAAAGCGCAGACCGTCACAGAATACCTCGCCCAAAATCCGGCAGATGAAATCTTGCTGTGCTATGGGCTGGACAGCCTGATGACCGATCGCAGCATTGCGCAAGTAAAATAAAGCGTAGAAAAAGGCACGATGCATTGCATCGTGCCTTTTTTGGATACATTTGAAATCAGTCACACAGGGAGAGTGCGTCTGCGTCTGCAACAACGGTTACATCCGGATGCAGCTGAAGGATGGAAGCCGGAACACGAGGGGTGATCGGGCCGAAGAACGCCTT
>JARIAV010000328.1 GCA_029257685.1 Butyricicoccus sp. | reverse complement strand
TAACGTGTCGCGGCCGCGCGACGGCGGCATAAGGGCTAGAAACCTTGCGGTTTCCCCGCCCATATGAAGCCCACCCAACCCTTTACAACCCGTTGACCTTGGTGCCGCCGAAAGGGTGTGAAAGTATGAACTCCGCCACGGGCGGGATTTCCGCGGTCGGATTCTTTCCGCTCAGTGCCCCAAGGGTGTGAATGTATGACCTCCGCCGCAGGGCGGGTCTTCTTCAGCCCTTTTTGTGCTGTCCGCACGGCACGGCTTGACAGATCTTCCGAAAACGGATATACTAAAGGTACAAAAAAGGGCGCGTTGCCGGTAGACGGTTATGCCCTCAAGATCATGTTAAAATGACCGCTAGTTTTTCGAGGACTGGGCGGTCATTTTTCGTATTTTGAGAAAAATTTTATACACAGCGACGTATTTCTCTGCCCCTCCATGAACGCTCGCGTGGACGTCGTCCAGCACCCAAAGCAGGCGCAATGGACGTTCGAGCACGCACGCCCGCAGAAAGAATCCGCAGCATTGGAACAGTCCGACCAGTGCGCACACTGGTCGGCTCGTTCCGGATGCGGCAACGCGGCAACCCCCATAAAACAAGGAAAACCTTTTATCCGAAACGCAAAAAGGATAGCCAGTCCTGTTTGCGGCGTAACACAGAAACAGCCGATACGATCGCATCAACAACCAGCACCAAACAAGGCTCGATAAAACCCGCCTTGTGGCGGAGGTCATACATTCACACCCTTGGGGCATTGCCATTCTTAACCGGATGGAGAGGGAAGGGTAGGATTCCAAAGGAAAAGGAAACCGCAAGGTTTCCTATCCTTTGGCCGCCGTCGCCGGCGCGACACGTTGCTCTTTGCTTTGAAGCAAATTCATTTAGCACAAATGAAAATCCGACGGACATTCCAAAAAAATCTCCCCTTTGCTTTGAAGCAAATCATTTAGCACAAATGAAAATCCTACAGACGTCCCAAACCCTCCGCAGTATGTGCGAACATAAACTTTACCCCCTTGCACTGATACAACACATTCTTCTTTGCTTGAAAGCAACCCTCTTTCACCCAAAACAAAAACGCCCCCAAGAATCGACCTTCACCGATCCTTGAGGACATCTGTTCTTTTCCTTATGCTTCTATCATCAGAGGGGTCTCTGTTGGCAGAAGATTTGTTGTACCATGCGCACCAATGCCCAGAGTAGACATATTATGCAGGAATGCAGATACACTCGGCGTAATCACGCCCATCAGCCCCAACGCCAGCAAGCCAGAGTTGAAACCAATCACAAAGCGATAATTGAAACCGATCCGCTTCATCAGTGCAATACTGATCCGCTTGAGCGTTACCAGCTGATACAGGTCACGCCCAGAAATCGTCACATCTGCGATCTCACGTGCGATCTGTGCACCCTCGCTGACCGCAATTCCAACATTTGCAGCAGACAGTGCAGGTGAATCATTGATACCGTCACCGATCATGATAACTGTGCGTCCCTGCTCTCGCTCACGCTGCACAAAAGCCGCCTTATCCTCCGGCAATACCTCGGCATGGTATTCATCCACACCAACTGCACGCGCGATCACAGCCGCGGTACGCTCGCTATCGCCTGTCATCATGACAGTCTTTGTGATGCCCAATTCCTTGAGCATGCGCACGACCTCTGCACTCTCCGGACGCAGTGGATCTTCAATACACAGAACCGCCGCCAGCTTGCGGCCAATACTCATATACAGCAGGCTGCATTCATCCGGCAAATTGTCGAATTTCTCGCGCTCATCCTCTGGGAACTCGCAGTTTTCATCTTCAAAGATGAAGTGATAGCTGCCAATGCAGACATGCTCTCCACGCAGCTCGGAAGCGATACCATGTGCAATGATATACTTGACCTTTGCGTGTTCCTCTGCATGCTTGAGCCCTTCGATCTCAGCCTGACGAACGACCGCATTTGCGATGGAATGGGGGAAATGCTCCTCCAGACAAGCTGCAACACGCAGCATCTCATCGCGCGCATTCCCGCCAAATGGAATGACCTCGCGTACACTTGGCTGTGCCAGGGTCAGCGTACCGGTCTTATCGAATACAATAGTATCCGCCTGTGCCACAGCCTCAAGGAACTTACCGCCCTTGACTGTGATCTTGTAATCGTTACACTCACGCATTGCAGACAGGACTGCAACCGGCATGGACAGCTTGAGTGCGCAGGAGAAATCGACCATCAGAACAGAGATCGCCTTCTGCACATTGCGTGTCAGGAGCCATGACAGTCCTGCGCCAAGGAAGCTGTATGGTACCAGACGATCGGCAAGATGTGCCGCGCTGCTCTCAAGAGAAGACTTGAGACGTTCGGAATCCTCGATCATGTGGACGATCTTTTCATAACGTGTTTCGCCAACGGCCTGCTTGACCTGAAGCGTCAGCGTGCCTTCCTCAACAACGGTTCCGGCGTATACGGTCGCATCCAGCTCCTTACGCACCGGAACGGATTCTCCGGTAAGGGAAGCCTGATTGACCATTGCCTCGCCATCTACAACGATGCCGTCCAGCGGGATCATATTGCCCATCTCGACGCGAACCAGATCTCCCGGTACGATCTCGCGGATGGAAACCAGCTCATCGGTTTCCCCATTGCGACGCCATACCTTTTCCACGTTGAGGGACATACTGCTCGCAAGGTCTGCAACCGACTTTTTATGGGTCCATTCCTCCATCAGCTCGCCAAGTCCCAGGAGGAACATGACGGAAGATGCCGTATTGAACTGGCAGCGTGCAATGGAGACTGCGATCGCAGTTGCATCCAGCACGGCAACCTCCAGCTTACCGCGCATCAGGCAGCGAAGTCCGGTCCAGATATGACGGATCGCGCCGCAGCAAGCCTTTGCGATCCGCAGCGGCTTGGGCAGAAGCAGTCTGCACAGCCAATATTTTCCAATGTGATCGACGATCTTGTCGTGATAGGTCGCGTTGAGCGCACGGCTGGTATGCTCTGGCACCAGACTTTTGGTTTCCGGTGTATCCACAGAGAACGCCAGAATGCCTTGCAGCAAACGCTTACGGCTGCCCTGATAGAGCACCGTTGCATTGCCGCTGCGCTCATAGACCTTGACACCGACCACACCAGGCAGGGACAGCAAGTAGTATTGCAGCTGATCTGCCTGATCCATCGTTAATTTTCCAAGACTCGTGGAGAAGCGGATTCTGCCACGGATCTCATGCTCGATCCGAATTTTCATGCCTCAGTCGCTTCTTCAGCCAGATCTGCGAGCTCCTGTGCCTTCTCCTCAGCCTCACGCTCTGCATTGATTGCCTCAGCCTCAGCCAGAACGTCTGCTGCATTTTCCTGTACCTTGTTCACAACATCCATCACACAGCTGCGCATACGCAGAGCTGCTGCAGTGGTGTTCACATATACCTTCTTTGCATCCTTGCTGGACAGGATCTTGATGCCTGCTGTACCAAACAGAACGCCGCCCGCAAAACAAATAGCCTCTCTCATGTGCTTGTAACTCATATCAATCATATCCTTCTTTCAAAAAATTTTCAGGTTGTTATAGAATCGGTAACGTGGGTGTTTTATTTGTGTTTGTATCCCGTCCAGAATACCATTACGCCGCAAAACAACATAGCCCATGCCCAAAATCGATGCTGCTTCATACGCTCACCTCTTTCCCACATTTTCTGTATCAGTTCTTTTTTATTATATGCCCCTCGCTTTGGCTCTGTCAATCATTTTTTCAATTTTTTGTCAATTTTTCCGCATTTTCTCAAGTTTGAGCCGGTTAACATCTATAAATTGTTTGCTTTCTGCAACATTTTATGAATCCATTTGTCCCCTTGTTCCATGCATTTTTCCGCTCTTTTTCATGGTTTTCTGACAAAAAAGCGGTACAGCGTTTTTTTGCGCTGTACCGCCTGGGTCTTATAAAATTTTATTCCTCAATGAGATCATCGAGCTCGTCCATATATGGTGTTTCGCAGCAGATCTCCATCGGTGCCTTCTTTGCATACATGCCAACGGCTGCCGTAGATTTTGCGATCGGCTGCATCGTACCGGCACCGGCTACACAGCCGCCCGGACATGCCATGCCCTCGAGCAGATAGCCATTGTACTTGCCAGCCTTTGCCATCATCATGAGCTTCTTACACTCTGCCAGACCCTGCGCGCTTGCGACCTTGATATCACAAGTCGGCTCCAGCTTCTTCATGCTGTTCACAACTGCCTTTGCAACACCGCCGCTGACTGCGAAATTGCGTCCGTCGGTGCTTGCGTTGGAGAGCATCTCCTCTGCCTCGATCGCCTCAAGGTCGATCTCCTTGGCATTGAACAGACCCATCATTTCCTCAAAGGTCAGAACAAAGTCCACATCACTGCGTACCGAACGGCGTCTTGCCTCCAGTTTCTTTGCGGCGCAAGGTCCAATGAATACGACCTTTGCTTCCGGATGATGCTTTTTAATGAGGCGCGCGGTCAGGACCATCGGGGTCAGGGACATGGATACACAGTCCTTGAGATCAGGGAATTCCTGCTTTGCCATGACAGACCAAGCCGGACAGCAGGAGGTTGCCATGAACGGGATCTTCTCCGGCACATGCTCGAGGAAGTCGATCGCTTCCTGTGTTGCACACATATCTGCGCCGATCGCAACCTCGATCACGTCTGCAAAGCCCAGAGCCTTCATCGCTGCACGCAGCTTCTCCGGTGTGACCTTGGGGCCGAACTGACCCACGAACGCCGGTGCAACTGCCGCATATACAGGGGTACCCTGCTTCATTGCCTGAATGAGCTGGAAGATCTGCGCCTTATCTGCGATCGCGCCGAACGGGCAGTTTACAAGGCACATACCACAGGAAACACACTTATTGTAATCGATCTCTGCACGGCCGTATTCGTCGGACTTGATGGCATTGATGCCGCATGCCTTTGCGCACGGACGCTCCTGCTTGATGATCGCGCTGTACGGGCAGACATCCTGACAGCGGCCGCAGCGGATGCACTTGTCCTGATCGATGACCGAACGACCATCGATGATATGGATGGCATCCTTCGGGCAGACCTCGGTACACGGATGTGCCAGACAGCCCTGACAGCCCTCGGTTACGATGATACGCTTTTCCGGACATGCATGGCAGGCAAACTTGATGATATTGATGAGCGGTGCCTCATAGTACTGCTCATTGGTCGCGCTCTGCTCGATCCCGTCGGAAATCGGTGCATCTGCAGCCGCGGTGCGTACCTGCATCCCCATTGCCAGACGCAGGCGCTCGCCAATGATGGCACGCTCCAGAAAAATACTGTCACGGTAGGAAGCACGCTCGCCCGGCAGGATCTTATAGGGCAGCGCCTCCAACTCCTTTGCATAATCCTCACTCTCATACGCCATGCGTGCGATCTCAGTGTACACACGACGACGAATATCATTGATACTCGTATAAACGCCTCTCATCGGGGGACTCCTTTCAAACACTCTTTCATTCAACCACATTTAATATTAGTATAATATGTTCCGCCATTTTTTGCAATCCCCAACCCATATTTTACCCATTATTTGTCTGTGATATCACTATTTTTTGTGAGGTTCCGGTTCTTTTCCTCCCCCATGCTTGGTTATATTTTGTATTATCATTCACAGCAGAGGAAATTTATATTTCTTTTTTCAACGTATCGGTGAAAAACACACCATTTTCGTATGATTTCCGAGCGTATCGCCATAATATTCGTATGCCAATCCTGTATAATGCGTGCCAAGCCATGCGCCACCCTTCGTTTGACAATCGCTGTCATCCATGTTAGAGTTGTCTTACAAATTCCACCCCTGCGGTATCAGATCGCAGGTTTATCATGAAAGTGAGGAGATCTTCTTATGCCACAATCCATTCTGCCTCGCAGCGAGTGTGATGCTCGCTACCAGTGGGACCTGACCGACATTTTTCCCAATGATGCTGCTTGGCATCAATGCTATGATACTGTAAAAAATTCACTCGATACCCTACGCGGCTATCAGGGCCATCTCTCGGACGATGCCGACACGCTGCTCTCCTATCTGCAATTCGGCGATACCTTGGGGCATCAGCTGGATGCACTGGCAAACTACGCCCAGAGAAAAAGCGATGAAGATACACGCAATGCCGTATATCAGGAGATGACCACACAGTTCACAAACCTTGCCGTTGCGGTCAATCATGCAGACGCCTTTGCCACACCAGAGCTGCTTGCGATCCCTGATGACGTGCTGGACGGCTTCTATCAGTCCTGCTCCGCCCTTGAGCATTATCGTTTACAGCTGGACCGCATCCGCCGTGAGCGCGCACATACCCTCTCTCCCGAAGGAGAAGCCCTGCTTGCAGCAGCCGGTCAAATGAGCCAAGCCCCTGATGATATCTTTTCCCTGCTCAACGACGCCGATCTCGTCTTTCCCGACGCATTGGACAGCGCGGGACAGGCGCACCCCGTGACACACGGCACCTTTATTTCTCTCCTGCAATCCAGCGACCGTACCCTGCGCAAAAATGCGTTCGAGGCACTCTATCAGGTCTATCATCAGTTCCGCAATACCTCGTCTGCTGTACTGAGTGCCCAGATGCAGCAGCTGCAATTCTTCGCAAATGCACGCCACTATGAGTCCGCCCTCCATGCTGCCCTCAGCCATACTGAGGTGCCCGTAGAGATCTACCACAACCTCATCAATGCCGTTCGACAGAACCTGCCTGCCATGCATCGCTATGTCGATCTGCGCAAGAAGCTGCTCGGTGTGGAAGAATTGCATTTCTACGACCTCTATACCCCGATCGTTGCCGATCAGGATCTGAAGATCGACTATGAAGACGCCAGAAAAATGGCACTCGAAGCCCTCGCCCCGCTCGGCAAGGAGTATCTCTCCATGCTGGAGGAAGGCTTCCAGAACCATTGGATCGATGTCTATGAAAATCAGGGCAAGCGTTCCGGTGCGTACTGTGCAGGCCCTTATGACTCCCACCCCTATGTACTGCTCAACTACACGGAAACGCTCAATGATGTGTTCACGCTGGTGCATGAGATGGGACACGCGATGCACTCCTATCTCTCGAACAAGAACCAGAGCATCACCTATGCCGGATATGTGATCTTCGTCGCGGAAGTCGCATCCACCTGCAATGAATCCCTGCTCATGCAGCATCTGCTCAGCCAGACGACCGACAAGCGCCGCCGTGCTTATCTCATCAATTATTTTCTGGAGCAGTTCCGCGGTACGCTGTATCGTCAGACCATGTTCGCAGAATTTGAGCTTTGGTGCAGCGAGCAGACCCGTCAGGGACAGCCGCTGACCGCCGATGCCCTGTGTGCAAAATACAGCGCGCTCAACCGTGATTATTACGGCGAAGATATCGTGCTCGATCCCCAGATCGCACTGGAATGGGCACGCATCCCGCATTTCTATTACAACTTCTATGTGTATCAGTATGCGACCGGTTACGCTGCTGCGATCGCACTGTCTCAGCGCATCCTCAAGGAGGGCGCGTCTGCCGTCAAGGATTATCTGAACTTCCTGTCCGGCGGCTGCTCGACCGATCCGGTGTCCCTGCTGCGCGGAGCCGGTGTCGATATGGCGTCACC
>JARIAV010000297.1 GCA_029257685.1 Butyricicoccus sp. | reverse complement strand
CCATCCGCATGGCATTCAAGTCCATTGCAAACAATAAAGTCCGCTCCTTCCTGACCATGCTCGGCATCATCATCGGTGTCGGTTCGGTCATTGCGCTTGTGGCATCCATTCAGGGTATGGCGACCCTATCCCGCCTGCAATATGAAGCAATGGGAACCAATCAGATCAGCATTTCCGGCTGGAACCTCAAAAGTGCGGACTGGATCGCTCTGGAAGATGCGCTTGACAAGGACTTCAGCGATCGAATCAAAGGCTGGTCGCCACAAAGCCGCTATTATGACTGGCGGTCTAAGGGTGTGCAGTACCGCGGCAAGGTATTGAGCAACGATAAATACCGTACCAATATTTATTTTGGCAATGAAGATTACAGCATGGTCACCAATCAGACGCTCGCCTTTGGTCGAGATATCTCTGCGCTGGATATCAAATATTCTTCTCGCGTATGCGTGATCGGTGATGCACTCCGCCGCTACTTTTTTGGCGCAATGAGCCCGATCGGGCAAAAGATCTACATCGGCGGCAAGAGCTTCGAAATCATCGGTGCATACAAGCCCAAATTCGGCGGCAAGCTGAATTCCGATGACCAGATGATCGTTCTACCCTACACCTTGCAGACTACCATGATGGAGGTCACCCCCTTTGATGACCATGACTACTTTGTTCAGGCAAAGACCAAAGAAGATATCGACCCTCTAGTTGATGCCATCAATCAACTGATGGAGCCGCGCAAGGGTGAGAATGGGTATTTCCGCTGCGACTCCAACGCACAGTTCCAAGAGCAGATGGAGGCCTCCAGCAATCAGATGGCATTGCTCGGCGGCGGTGTTGCCGCGATCTCCCTGCTGGTCGGCGGCATCGGCATTATGAACATCATGCTGGTGTCTGTTACAGAGCGCACCCGCGAGATCGGTATCCGTATGGCGATCGGCGCACGCAGACGCGATATCATCGGGCAGTTCCTGATCGAGTCGGCAGCCGTTTCCTGCTGTGGGGGGCTCATCGGCATCATACTTGGCTGTTTTGGCTCTGCCACGATCGGCAATATGCTGCTTGCGCAACAGATGCACGGCAGTTCGGGCTGGATGCCGGATGTAGAACAATTCACAGTCCTGCCCTCCGTACCGCTCGTACTGGGCGCGTTCCTGTTCTCGGCACTGCTCGGCATCCTCTTCGGACTGTATCCGGCAAACAAAGCCTCCAAGCTCCAGCCGGTCGATGCCCTCCGCACACAATGATAATAAAGGAGAAGATACGCATGAAGAATCGTTCCTTTACCTGCCTGTCGCTGTCGCTTGCCTTACTGGCAGGCTCAGCCAGTGCAGCATTCAACGATATCCAAAATACAGACCTTGCACAGGCGGCAGCCTCTCTGGACGCACTTGCGATCATGCAGGGCAATGGCTCCGGCAGCTTTGAGCCAAACCGCAGCCTGACCCGTGCCGAGTTCACCAAGCTGGCGGCAACCTCGCTGGGACTTGCAGATGCGACCGCTTACCAGAGCTACACGCTGTTCCCCGATGTGCTCTACACACACTGGGCATCCGGCTATATCGCTGCCATGTCCAAATCCCCTGAACTCGCCAAAAAGCAGATCATCCGCGGCAATCCGGACGGCACATTCACACCGGAAAAGCCCGTGACCTATGGGGAAGCATGTACCATGCTCCTGCGTATGCTCGATTATACCACCGCCGATGTCGGCCCCATCTGGCCCTCGGACTATGTGACCAAGGCGCAATCCCTGCATATCACGGACGGCGCACAGAAGCACGGCGAAAACGATCCGATCACCCGTGCAGATGCTGCTGTGATGCTGCGCAACACCCTGCGCACCCCCACCAAGGGCGGTGAAAAGCTGTATACCGCACTTTCCGGTTCCGCACCGGTGGAAAACTCCATTCTGCTGGCAACACCGGAAAGCGATCCGTCCATGCAGGCCGGTTCCATCCGTTTTTATGAGAACGGCGAGATCATCACGCGTCCCAGCGCCAATCCTTTGGACAATGCGCTCGTTGGCTCACGCGGCATCGTCCTGTTCGATAAGACAGCAACCAATAAGGTTCGCTCCTTCCTGCCTGAGGTCAGCCAGCGTGAGACCCATAAGATCACACGCGCCGAGCGTCAGCAGCTTGTCACCACAGAGGGTACTTCCATTCCCGTTGGACGCAAGGTTCCTGTCGTGGTCGGCGGCGAACTGCGCGACTACATCGAGGCATGGTACGATATCCACGCAAACGATCAGGTCAGCCTGTACTACGACAAGGCACACAATATCGAACTCATCGCCATCGATACCGTACTTTCCAGCGGCGACAGCTATGTATGGGGTATGGATAATGTCTCCATCCCGAACGGCTACCGCATCGAGCGCAACGGCGTGACCATCGAGCGCGGTGACCTCAGAAAATACGATGTCGTCACCCTGAATCCTGCTTCGCAGACTGCATTCGTCTCGAATTCCCGAATCACCGGTCTCTACGAGGAGGCTTCCCCATCCTTCCGCTTCCCCGAAAAGATCAAGGTGCTGGGCACGGAATTCCCTGTTTCCGAAAAGGCTGCTCCGACCTTCGATAAGGCGCAGCTCGGTGAGCAGATCACCCTGCTGCTGGACAGCAACAACAACGTGCGTGCTGCCGTTCCGGGCAAGGAGCTTGCTTCCTCGATGCGCGGTATCATCACAGCCTC
>JARIAV010000258.1 GCA_029257685.1 Butyricicoccus sp. | reverse complement strand
CAGACACGTTCCTCATCCATATAATGGATCTTGCAATGCGGGCATTTCATAAAACAACACGTCCTTTCTGGGCGATTTTATGCTTTTTCCAGCAGATGATAGATGGCTTTCGCCACACCATCTTCTGCATTGGTTGCCGTGATATAACGTGCAATTGATTTGACTGCATCATTGGCATTGCCCATTGCAACAGGCATTCCCACCGCTTGCAGCATCTCAAGATCATTTTCACTGTCCCCGATCGCAATACAGCGCTCCAAGGGGATGTCGTACTGCTCGCACAATTTTGCAAGCGCCTGTCCTTTGTCCGCCATCGGGGAGATCACCTCAATGTTGTCCTCGCCGGAGCTCATGACACGGATCCCCGGAAGCTGGCTGATCTGCTCGCGTGCATATTGGAGCATGGCTTTGTCGTTTGACCGACAGAACATTTTGTCGATCGATACCCTGCTGTTGGCAATGTATTCCGCAACGGAGGGCACTACCTTTTTACTGGTATGATACCCCTCATTGGTTTTATACCTTGAAAAATACATTTCATCATACGGTGTGATGAGCATATCTTCACCTGCATACACCATCGAGACCATGCCCACACGCTCTACGATCGCCGCAGCCCGAACTGCCGGCTCCCACGGCATAGACAGACGCATGGTATAGGCATTCTGCGCCATGGAAAACAAGGTCGCACCACCAGCTGTGACCAGATCATCCTGAATCTCCAGCTGCTTTGCAAATTCTGCTGCCTCACTGGCAATGCGTCCGGTCGAGAGCACAACGCGTACCCCCTGTTCGCGCGCCCAGGCAACCGCTTCTTTCACAGCGGGTGAAATGGTGTTTTTGTCATTGAGTGTCGTGCCGTCCAAATCAAGCGCAATGAGATCATATTTCATAGAGACTTTCCGTCCTTTGTTCAGTATTCAAACATAGCATAAATCATTTTGTAAAAAATTGCAAGGTTATTGAGAAAAAGTATAGATACCCTCACAACGTCCCTGCAAAAAAAGAGGACGCTGCCATACAGCGATCCTCTCAAATCTCTAGGGCGTATCTGAAAACAAAGAAATCGACGAATTTTTCACAGCGCGTGTGCAGATGCAAGGCAAAAAACGTAGGAATCCTTGGTGGATTCCGAGTATTTTTAACGCAGCAGATGCCGCGCACTGTGAAAAAGACTAGAATTTCGACTTTTCAGATAGCCCCTACAAGAAAACCATAGAAAGCACAATATTTTACACCTGCAAAACCATCGGAACTGTCTGCCTCCTGTTAAAACGCTAACAGGCATCCTCCCTGTTCTGGATATCATCACCGAGCAAGCAGGTGTTTCTCTATCATATCATACTTTTCTTCGGATATACAGCTCACTTTCCCCAGCATTTTATACATATCTTTTGTAGAGAA
Source organism: Butyricicoccus sp. (assembly GCA_029257685.1). Lineage (GTDB taxonomy): Bacteria > Bacillota > Clostridia > Oscillospirales > Butyricicoccaceae > Butyricicoccus. The sequence goes on along the minus strand of JARIAV010000258.1, from coordinate 871 downwards.
AGCATCTCTTTCTAATGGTTTTCCCACTGTATTGCACAGCGCCTGCGCGTGTGATATCATAGAAGCAAAGCATCTGTATCTTTGTTTATAAGCAGGTTTTACCATGAAGTGTCCCTATTGCAGCGGCGAAATGCAGGCTGGATATATCCAGTGCCGCGATGGGATCTACTGGAGTCCCAAAATACGAAAAGTCGCCGCGCTTCCCCCTCACGGTGGAGAAGTCATCGCGCTGGGGCAAGACAGCCCCGATCCTTTCCGCGGCTGTGCCGTGGTCGCCCACCACTATTCCGCCTGTCAAAAGATCATTATCGCAGACAAGGATACGATATGATCTCTCTATACTTGCATTTCCCTCCTGTAAATGAAAGCCAGCAGCATCTGCACCCTATCGCACAGAGGATCTCATCTTTGCCGGAATGTATGCGAAAAAGGCGTCCGAACAGATCGACGGCGCAAGCTGGGACGATAACGCGCCCGATTCCTCCTTGGGAGAATTTTTCGCGCAGCAGAAGCAGGAGCTGGAGCACGCCATGTCTGAGGCAGATGTGAGCGACAAGTTCTCCACACTGGTGCAGGACAGCTTCCGCGCGATCATGGAGCGGTATATGGATACCTTGGATCGTCAGATCCAGAAGAATCAGGCCATCGTACAGCGTCTGCCCCATATGGCAGGCAGCCTGCGCACGGAATCCATCGATCGAGAAGCCGTATACCATGCCTTCCAAAGCGCAATGGCATCGCAAACCCTGTAATCGTCGTATAAAAAGCGAACAGGAAGCCTCTCTGGAGGTTTCCTGTTTTTGTATATAGACAGCTCTGTCAGAAACCGTCTTGCCCTGATGGTTTCGTTTTCTTGTATCCCTTGTATTTT
>JARIAV010000333.1 GCA_029257685.1 Butyricicoccus sp. | reverse complement strand
GAAAGGGCAATGCCGAGCGGTGTTGCAAGGTCAGGGCTTTTGAGGTCATACTCTCCGTCTGTCCAAACCAGATTCCGCAGGTTGGCGCTGCCGACTGCAACACGGGACGGCTCCATCTCCAGTTCATGCTCCACATATTCCCGCAGCTGGGCGAGCTGACTGCCGCCGCCCACCAAAAACAGTGCAGAGGGTGCTTTCCCATTGAGTGCGCGCACTCCGGCGCAGATCTCCTGACTCAGGACACGGGCAGCCTGCTCGGTCGCCTTTGCGACTTCTTCTGCGGAAATGCAATGCTCGATGCCCAAGATATCGCAGAAGGTCACTTCTTCCCCCGCACCGATCGCCAGCTTGACCTGCTCTGCGGTGTCAAAGTCCAACAGGTACTGCTTCATCAGGGTCTCAGTGATCTCGTCCCCCGCAACGGTCGCCATCGTATAGCCGATGACGCTTCCATCCTGCGAGACCGCGATATCCGAAGTCCCTGCTCCAATATCGACCAGAGCCAGATTGAGCAGACGCAGCTGCGGTGGAATGATGAGGTTCATCGCCGCGATCGGCTCCAAGGTCAGACTTGCGACCTCCAGCCCAGCTTTCCGCATCGCAGTACACAGACTTTCTACGACCTCACTGGGCAGGAACGTGGCGATCACCATTGCTTTCAGGTGCTGTCCACGGTGATCGAGCAGCGTACTCATAGGGTAATGATCGAGTTCGTACCCCGTCACCGAATACCCGACCAGATAGTACAGGCGGTCGCTTTCATCGCCCTGTGCATCGAAAGCCTGTTCCGCACGATTGATCGCACCCGTTTCCAGCCGCGCGATCAGCTCACTGTCTATGCTCTGGCTGTCAGGCAGCAGGATCTCATATTCTGCACTCTGTGTCTTGAGCGAGCGTCCTGCCGCCGCAACACAGACCTCATGCAAAGGCTGCCCCACCTTCTTTTCCAGCCGTTCTCGCACGGCCGCCGCCGCATCTGCGACCAAAGCGATATTCTGGATCTGTCCATCGACCATGGCACGCGTCCCATGATCCTCCCGATCGATCGCAAGGACATGCAGTCCATTCTTTTCCGCATATCCTACAACGCCAATCACACTGCGTGTGCCAATATCCAGAGCAAATATAAGCTCCTGGTTTTCTGTCATACTCATTCCTCCCGAAAAGCAGTGTCATTCGAAGCACCACTCTGTTGTTTTCACATTCATTGATTCCTATTATAACACATATAACCAATAGGTTTCAGCATGAAACGCCAAATTTTTATTCCAGAGTGAAAGAAAAGCTCCCTCCAAAACAGGGGGAGCTTTTCGACTCATCTTTGCACGGGTAATAATGCCGGAACGATTTTTAGAACAGTCCTGTGATCTTTCCGTCTGCATCCACGTCGATGGAGAGAGCA
>JARIAV010000253.1 GCA_029257685.1 Butyricicoccus sp. | reverse complement strand
TAGCGTGCATCGCCTGTGCCCACAACGACCAGCTGGATATTGGATTCCACCAGCCGCCCGATGATCCAGTTGACCAGATCCAGACCTTTTTGGTCGGTCAGGCGGGTGACCATTGCGATGAGCATGGTATCGGGATCCTCTGGCAGACCCAGCTCCTTTTGCAGGGCGCGCTTGTTGGCAGCCTTGCCCTTGAGATAGTTCTGTGTGGTGTAATGGGTATCGATATCGGGATCAGATGCAGGGTTATAGATCTCGTAGTCGATGCCGTTGACGATGCCGGAGAGGGTATCGTGCTTGGCACGGAGCAGACCGTCCAGCCCTTCTCCGTAGAATTCACACTGGATCTCCCCTGCATAGGTCTGCGATACGGTCGTGATGCGGTCAGCGTATACCAGACCGCCCTTGAGCATGTTTGCATCGCCCTTGTATTCCATGCGGTCGGGAGTGAATACCCAGTCCGGAAGTCCGGTATAGAGCTTCATGGTCGGGATATCCCAAACGCCTTGGAAGCGCAGGTTGTGAATGGTCATGACGGTGCGGATATTGTGATAGAAGGGGTTATCCTTAAAGAGGGTGTGCAGGAAAACAGGCACGATGCCGGTCTGCCAGTCGTTGCAGTGGATGACGTCCGGATGGAAGCCAATGGTCGGAAGCACGGAAAGGACTGCCTTGGAGAAGAAGCAGAATTTTTCAACATCCCAGTGGATATCTCCGTATGGCTTTTCTCCACCGAAGTAATACTGGTTATCGATAAAGTAATAGGTCACGCCATCCTTTTGGTATTGCAGGATGCCTACATAGACCGAGCCCAGACCGCCCAGATCCATATAGAAATGGGACACATACTCGAATTCATTGCGATATGTTTCCGGGATCGCCATGTAATTTGGGATGATGACACGCACGTCGAATTCCTTGGGGTCAAGTGCCTTGGGGAGCGCGCCGACAACATCGGCAAGACCACCGGTTTTGATGAATGGAACGCATTCAGATGCGACAAACAAGATGTTTTTCATAAGAGAAACCCTCCGTTAGACTTCCAGAGCGAGCGGAAACCCGATCGTATGATTCGATAGGGGTGCCGTATGGGTGGATAATTCTTTATTCATATTATAGCAATCCTGTCTGTGAAATTCAAGGCAAAATGCCAAAAAATACAGGTATCGTGATGGTATTTATGGGTCAAAATTTATAAAAATGACAGAGGGTCGATGGCTTCGATGGAAACCACGGGTGGGATCCTGCCGGAAATGGAGAGCATCACCGAAGTACCCATAGGCAGATGTGCCCTTGAGAGCGCATGCCAAACGCCAAAGACCGGCTGTGTAAGGTGCGGTGTGGGAGAAAGCGAGACGGAGACCGCTCGAAGCCCCCCTGAAAGTCCGCAGCCGATCTCCTTGAGTACGGCTTCCTTTGCCATCCAGAGATCAAAAAAAGCGGTGGGGTCATGTGTGAGCAGCTGCTGTTCGTCCGGAGAGAACCACCGCGCGGCGATGCCGGAGCGGACAGGGCGCGGCAATTCTACATCTACACCGACCGGAACCGTACTGACCGCACAGACCACGAGATCTCCGCTGTGAGATATGGAAAAATGAAGATCAGGGAGATCGGCGAGATAGGGTTTTCCATTTGTCCCTGCTTTGCGTACCAGAGGGAGCTCTGTCTGCGGAAATCGCCTGCGGACGATGGCGGTGAGCATCAGATCGCCGGTCAGGGAGCACGCCTGCGCGTGCGGGTGGCGGAGAGCGGACAGCACGGCGAGCCGTTCCGGTGTGAGCAGGTGAGAAAAACGACCGAGATCGCAGGGGGAGATGACACGGGTATGATAGAGCGTGACAGCGATCGGCTTCATGGCAGCACCTCGGGCAGCGGCCAGCGCACGGTAAATTCTGTATGATCGGGTTCCGAGGTCATGGTGATCTCTGCACTGTGGATCTCACAGATATGCTTTACGATGGACAGTCCCAGTCCGGTTCCGGGGATCTCCTGCGAGCGCGACGCGTCCGCCCGATAGAACCGCTCGAAGATGTGCGCCTGTGCATCGGGGGGGATCGCAGGGCCGGTATTGCAGACACGCAGCCGGATGCAGGAGGGTTCCTGCTCGATCGAGCAGGTCACACTGCCCTGTACGCGGTTGTATTTGATCGCATTGTCACACAGGTTGGAGAGCACCTCATCGACCATCAGCGGAACACCGGAGATCATACAGGACGATCCGTGGATGGACAGCGTTACAGTATGCTGTGCGGCACGGTCGTGCAGGCGTTCGCAGACCGAGCAGGCAAGTGCATAGAGGTCGATGGGTTCAAAGTTCAGCGTACTGCGTCCCTCGTCCAGACGGGACAGCTTCATGATATCATCCACAAGGTTCAGAAGGCGTGC